>JAZRHF010000061.1:0-1589 GCA_045644565.1 Clostridia bacterium
ACCTTTTCTTCTTCCTCTTCCTTAAACATTTCATCCTCAAACCAAAGTTTCGGATTTTTGTCTTTAAATGCCCATACATCGTCGGGATTTTCGGTCAAATTATCTTCTGACAGAAAAGGATTCAATATATAATTTCTTATAAAGGCTGAATCAATTTTCTTTGCCTTAAGTCCCATTATATCGTGGTCGTCCTCTTCCGCAAGAGTAAATCCGAAGGGATTTTCATATCGGTCTTCCGCAAAATATGCGTTTTCAACCTCTCCGTATTCAGGGTGTTTACTATCCTCCTGTAAAGGCGAGTTTATACCAACCAGAGCACCCTTATATTCACCGGATACAAACCCTTTGAAATAAACAGAATCAATGAGTCCGTAGCTTGCTCCCGCAATACCGCCCGAAGCTTTTTCAGATATCACTTCGGAAACGGAATATCCGTAGAAAATCGAGGATTCCTCGGGAATATACCCCACAATACCGCCTGCATAGCTTTCAGCACTTATTTCACCTTCGCTGCAAGCATTTCTTATTTCGCTGTCAACAAGGTGTCCTACGATACCTCCTGCCGTAATACCGCCTGAAATATCGTTCTTTGACGCGGCATAAGTTATATCGGTTTTATTCACATAACCTGCAATACCACCGGAATTGCCCTTAGAGTTTACCATAACAAGGCTTACGGCTTTTGATATTTTACCGTTATTAAGGCTTCCTGCAATACCGCCGCCGTTTTCCCTTGCAGTTAAAACGCCCTCTGCCCTTACGTTTTCAATTTTTGTATCGACGCCTATTCCCAAAACCATACCTACTTCGCTTCTGCCTTCCACATAGCTTTTTTCGATATTAAGGTTTTTGATTTCTCCGTTTTTAACATTGCCGAAAAAACCTACATAATTTTTTGAAGTGTCGGAAATATAAAGCCCTTTGATGGTTTTTCCGTTTCCGTCAAAATTTCCCTTAAAGGGTACATTGTGTATTCCTATGGGCTTATGCACATTTTTGGGCGGATTATTATCCCATGAA
Source organism: Clostridia bacterium (assembly GCA_045644565.1). GTDB lineage: Bacteria > Bacillota > Clostridia > CAKSNL01 > HGM11501 > HGM11501. The sequence goes on from JAZRHF010000061.1 coordinate 1,021, forward strand.
TAAAATTTTGATGTGTCGTTTAACACAATATCATTGGCAAGGAGAAAATATTCTCCCTCAAAGCTTTCGCCATCGTAAACCAGCTCGGAAAGAAGGGCAAGATCCTTTGCACTCTCAATCAAATAAGGCGATTTCTCGCTTCCGAGTCCCGAAAACTCTTCTGATGTTTTTTTCGTTTTGGCGAAAGAAGTAAATAATGTCAGCGAAAAAATCGCTGTAAGCATAAATGCTGTAATTTTTTTCATAGCAAATTCCTTTCATAAACTTATTTCCCCGAAAAAGATTTTAGCATATTTCGCGGCACTAAGTCAATGGAATATAAAGGATCAGGAGAGAACTTCATACATTCCCGCCGCATCTTCTTTTCTTACGGTTTCTGCAACGGAAAGGATTCTCACCTTTACTGTCTTTTCACCGAAGGTGATTTCCAGCGTGTCCCCAACCTTTACATCGGCACCGGGCTTTGCTATTTTTCCGTTTAACATAACACGGCTTCCCGTACAAGCCTCCTGGGCCACGGTTCTTCTTTTTATTATTCTGGATACTTTAAGATATTTATCAAGTCTCAT
>JAZRHF010000062.1:0-18415 GCA_045644565.1 Clostridia bacterium
TTTATCGGAGGAAACGGGAGAAACCTCCTTTCACTTAGAGGTAGCACCTGACCTTTTTACCGAAGAAATGCTTGAAATAATTAAAAAGGCAAAAAGCGGAAAGTTTCAGTTTGAGGCAGGAATTCAGTCATTGAATAAAGAAACTCTTTCTGCAATCGGCAGAATTTCAGACAACGAAAAAGCCTTTGCCAATTTAAGGAAAATAATATCCTTCGGCAATGTAAATGTGCATACGGATATTATTGCAGGGCTTCCGAAAGAAAATTTTGAAAGCTTCAAGAAAACCTTTGACGGGGTTTATTCATTAAAAGCAAAAAGAATGGATGTGGGATTTTTAAAGGTTCTTAAAGGAACGCCCATGGTGGATTTGTGCGAAAAGTACGGAATTGTTTATGAAAGCGTACCACCTTATGAAGTGATAAAAACAGACTGCTTGTCATCCTTTGAAATTTTTGAGATTAAAAAAGCTCATCACGCACTTGACAGAATTTATAACAGCGGAGCATTTTCAAATACGGTTTCCTTCCTTGAAGGAAAGTTTGAGTCTCCTTTCATAATGTATAGAGAACTTGGAAGAATAATAAGTGAAGGAATAAGTTTGTCAAAGGTATTTTCAAAAATACTCGAAAAATTCCCTGATGCAAAAGTGGATTTGATAAAGGACTTTATGCTTTCAGGAGAAAAAAGCGTTCCTTTGGGCTTTAATAATATTATGATAGATAAGTTTTCGGAAAAGTGCATAGGCTTTTTAGCGGAGCATTGCGAAAAGTATTTTCCCGAAATGGCAGAGCTTCATCCCGGAAGTGCATATAAAAAACTTAAATTTTATGCTTTCGATGAGGGAATATTTATGTCAGACAGAGCAGGCACAAAAGTTTTTGAAATAAAAATAAATTGCTAAATTTTACATGATTAAAAAAGCCTCCCTTTGCGCAAATTATTACTGTACAACGAATCGGGAGGTGATATAAATGACAAGAAATAAGAAGCTTGTACCTGAAGCAAAGGCTGCTCTTGATAAGTTCAAGATGGAATGTGCTTCTGAAGTAGGTGTTAACCTTAAGGACGGTTACAACGGCGACCTTACTGCAAAGGAAAACGGTAGCGTTGGCGGTCAGATGGTTAAGAAGATGATTAAGTCTTACGAAGAAAACATGAAATAAGTCTTAAATCTTTAATAAATCATTTTTCATGAAAAATAAACGGTTGCCCTCAGGGCAACCGTTTGTTTTTTCTTGACGGATAATGTGTAAGGTGATAAAATACTAAAAAGGAGGTAGGTCTATGATACAGACAGTTAAAGGTAAAATAGATAAAAATTTCTGCGGCAAGGCGCTCTGTCACGAGCATATAAGCTGTACGAACAACGATTATATGAAAGCCTTCGGAAAGGCGTGGCTCTCGAAGGAAGAACTTTCAGACTATGCTGCAAAGGTTTTGTCGGGGCTAAAGGAAAAATACGGAGTTACTATGTTTGTTGACGGCACTCCCGTTGATCTTGGCAGAGACGTAAAGCTTTTGTGCGATGTTTCGGAAAAATCAGGTGTCCATATTGTTGCATCAAGCGGTACATACTGGTTTCCCGGCTTTGTTGACGACGGAAATTCGGCGGAAGAAATTGCCGAGTGGTTTATTAAAGACTGCCTTTTTGGTATGGAAGATACTTTTGTTCTTCCCGGCATACTTAAGTGTGCATCGGGAAGATATCGCATTACGGATGAAATTGCAAAACGCCACAGGGTTATCGGAATAACGGGGAAGGAAACTCGCCTTCCTATATATGTTCATTGTGAGCACAGGGAAAATGATGTATTTAGTCAGACGGATATTTTGCTTTCAGAAGGAGCAGATGCAGAAAGAATAATAGTCGGACACTGTGCTATCCGTCCCGACGAAGCCTATCTTAAAGCAATTCTCGATAAAGGCTTTTACATATCAATGGATCAGTGCTTTTGTTTCCCCGGAAAAGTTGATATATTCGGAAAATGTCTCGCTTCACTTTGTGAAAAAGGATATGGAGATAAAATACTTCTTGCCAACGACTATTGCATACACAGCGATTTTCCTGCAAGAGCGAAAAGCGGACTCCATCTTTCTGTTGAGGAACATATTGAAAAGCTTGCCTATGTTTTAAGAAATGTAAAAGAAGCATTTCTTGAAGCTGGGGGAAGCGAAAAATGCTTTGACAAAATGGCTGGCGAAAATATAAAAAATGTTCTTGATGTATAATAAAAACACCCAAGCATCGCTTGGGTGTTTTTGTATGATTTATTTCATATATGCCTTTAAGTAGTTTACGCTTGCCGCTAAGCTTCTTAAGGAATCTCCGCCTGCAAAGTTTGTATCCTGTTCGATTATGTAGTGGGAAACGCCGATTTCCTCAGCTGTCTTTATGATGCCTTCCCAATAAAGTGTACCGTTGCCGACCTCTGTCATTGTAGCGGTCATGTTGGATTTGTTGAGCATCATATCCTTTAAGTGAAGGATGTCAATTCGTCCTGCCAGCTTTTCCATCCAGTGACGAACATCGCCGCCGCCTGCGGCAACCCAGCAGGTATCAAGAACAAAGCTTGTGGTGTCGGGATCTAAGCCCTCATAGAGGAAGTCCATCATTGTTCTTGTTCCGTCGATTCTCAAAAATTCAAAGTTGTGGTTGTGGTATGTAAGCTTATAGCCCTTCTTTGCATAGCTTTCTGCAGCAGTGTTAAATTCCTTTATGAAGGCAAGGAGATTGTCTTTACTTTCTCTTGCAGAGCCGGGCATTGCACCGATACCGATATTTTTGGTTCCCCAGAAATCGTGGATTTTCTTTGTTTCTTCGGGGTTTGTAAGAATCTCGTTATAGTCATAATGGCTTCCGATAACCTGCATATCATACTTTTTGCAGAGTTCGCCCAAAAACTCATAGGGGAAGGGCATACCTGCTGTGTGTAAGTCCTTTATTCCGAGTTCGTGGAGCTTTTTGAAGGTAAGGTCAATAAAATCTTCACCCTTAAAATAGTCTCTTACAGTATATAACTGAACACCTAATCTGTTGAACATATAATCACTCCTTTTTGATTTAGTTTATTATAAAACTTTATCAGATTTTTTTCAAGACTTATTTTATTTTTATATTGAAATTTTTTCTCTTTGGTTATATAATAATATAGATATATTATATGGAAAGAACGGTGTTTGTTATGGCATTTGTACCTCCCTGGAATCATACATTTCCCCCTTTTAAGCTTTTTGGTAATTTATATTTCTGTGGCTCTAAAATTGCATCGAGCCATGTTGTAGATACCGGTGAAGGTCTTATTATGTTTGACACCGGCTACGGATTTTGTTTATATCAGTTAATTGACGGAATGTATCGTCTCGGGCTTAATCCTTATGACCTTAAACTTATTTTCCATACACATGGTCATATTGACCATTTCGGAGGCACTAAAGCACTTGTTGAAATGACCGGAGCTAAAACCTTAATCGGAGCACTTGATAAAGAAGCGGCAACGGGTGAAAAGGATTTATCCTTTGCAAAGGAACTGGGAATGGAGTATAATGAAAAGTTTATTCCTGATATACTGCTTAATGACGGTGATGAAATAACTCTTGGTAACACTACCGTAAAAGCAATGGCAACACCCGGACATACGGAAGGTGCCATGAGCTATTTCTTTAACGTAACTGACGGAAAAAACACCTATCGTGCAGGACTTCAGGGCGGTATGGGCATGAATACTTTAAGCCGTGAATATCTTGAAAAATTCAATATTCCTTTGTCAATCCGTGAAGATTATATAAAGGGAATGGACAGAATAAAAAAAGAACACGTTGATATTCATATCGGAAATCATTTAGGGGACAATCACGCTCCCGAAAAATATGAAAAGCTTATGGCAGGGGATGAAAAAGCTTTCATAAACCCTCTTGACTGGGCTATCGGAATTGAGGAGGGTAAAAAACGACTTTACGACTTACTTGAAAAGGAGCAGAAGGCATGACATATCAGGAATATATCCGTTCTGTAAAAGATAAAAACATAGGCTTTCTCGGCATAGGAAGAAGCAATATGCCCCTTATCAGAATGCTCTGCAAAGAGGGTGTTTCGGTTACAGTTCGTGACGGTAAGGAAAAAGGCAGCTTCGGTGACATGGAAAAGGAGCTGGAAAATCTGGGCGTTACCGTGATTGCGGGAAAAGGCTATCTTGAAAATCTCGGAATTCACGATATAATTTATAAAACTCCCGGGATGAGAGGGGATAAGCCGGAAATTTTGGAGGCGATTGCTTTAGGAAGCATTCTTACAAGCGAAATGGAACTTTTCTTCGAGCTTTGCCCCTGCAAAATTTTTGCGGTTACGGGGTCTGACGGAAAGACAACAACCACCACCCTTATTTATAAAATTTTAACTGAGGCGGGATACACCTGCCACCTCGGCGGAAACATCGGAAGACCGTTAATCGGCGATATTGAAAAGATAAAGCCAACGGATTTTGCGGTGGTGGAGCTTTCAAGCTTTCAGCTTTTTAATATGAAAAAATCGGCAGATGTTGCTGTTATTACCAATATATCCGAAAACCATCTTGACTGGCACAAGGACTATGAAGAATACATCGAAGCTAAAAAGAATGTGTTTATTCATCAGGAGACTGATGATCTTGTGGTATTAAACGAGGATAACTTATATACAAGAGAAATGAAAAGCGATAAAGACGGAAATGTAAAAATGTTTTCTCTTGAAAAAGATGCGGATGTTTGTCTTAAGGATGGGGTTATCTATTCTGACGGCGTTGAGATAATGAAGGCGTCTGACATAAAAATACCGGGAATACACAATGTAGCAAATTATCTGGCGGCTATCGCTGCAACAGCTTTTTATGTATCGCCCGAGGATATTAAAAAGGTTGCAACTACCTTCGGAGGGGTGGAACACAGAAACGAGCTTGCAGGTGAAGTGGAGGGAGTTTTATATTATAATGACTCCATTGCATCAAGCCCCACAAGGACAATGGCAACTCTGTCGTCCTTTAATGAAAAGGTTATCCTTATTGCAGGCGGCTACGACAAAAACTTAAACTATGAGCCTCTTGGCCCCGTTATAGCAGAGAAAGTGAAACATCTTATACTGGTTGGGGCAACCTCTGATAAAATTGAAGCGGCGGCGAAAAAAGCAGGCTATACAAATATTGAAAGAACAAAAGACTTTAAGGAAGCTGTTCTTATGGCAAAGCGTGTGGCGGAAAAAGGGGATAAAATTGTGCTTTCTCCCGCTTCTGCAAGTTTTGATATGTTCCGTGATTTTGAACAGCGGGGAAATATTTTCAAAGAAATCGTTAATTCACTTTGAGGTGACTTTATGGAATTATTAAAAAAACTCACTTCGGCAAGAGGTGTGTCGGGTCATGAAAGCGAAGCGGGAAAAGTGTTTTCGGACTTGCTTTCTGCCTATACAAAAGATATAACCGTGGATAATCTTGGAAATATAACGGGTAAAATATCCTCGGGGATTGAAAATGCAAAAAAGCTTCTGATAGAAGCTCATGTTGATGAGCTTGGCCTCATGATAACAGGAATTGAGGAAAGGGGATTTCTTCTCTTTACACCTATCGGGGGAACAGATATGAAAATCCTTCCGGGATGCGAAGTTACGGTTATGGGTAAAAAGCCCATATACGGCATAATAGGTGCAAAGCCTCCCCATCTTATAAAAGATAAGGAGGATAAGGGCTTAAACACAAAAATAATGGCGATAGATACAGGAATAGAAAACATAGGAGATTTTGTTTCTGTGGGAGATATTGCCTGTTATAACGCAGGCTTTACGAAGCTTGCGGGAAGCATGGCGACAGACCGTGCCTTTGATGACAGAGCAGGTCTTGCTGTGCTTCTTGAAACTCTTGAGCTTGTGAAAAATCCCAAGATGGACATTTATGTTTCCGCAACGGTGGGAGAGGAACTTGGGGTAAGAGGGGCAAAGTGCGTTGCCTATAATGTTAACCCCGACTATTCAATATCGGTGGACGTAACCTTCGGTAAATCCGAGGGCAGCGATGATAAAAGCTTTGAGCTTTCAAAAGGGCCTGCCATATGTATAAGCCCCACTCTTTCTGCTGATTTAACCAAGAGGCTTTTTGCCCTTGCAAAGGAAAAGGAAATTCCTCATCAGACTGAAACAGAGGGAGGAAACACGGGAACAAATGCATGGGCGGTTGTAAGAAATGCGGATAACTGCAAGTGCGCTCTTTTATCCGTACCCATAAGATATATGCATACAACCTGCGAAGTGCTTGACTTTACGGATATTGAGAATGCCGCAAAAATAATTGCCGCATTTATAGAGGAGGGTAGCGAAAATGCTTAAGATTTTATGCGAAACCGACGGCGTTTCCGGATTTTGCTATCCAATCCGAAAGGTAATTCTGGAAAATATAAAATCCGGGGAAGTTACGGTGGATGCCCTCGGAAATATAATTGTATATAAAAAAGGAAAAGTATCCGACAAAAAAGTGATGTTTTGCGCCCACATGGATGAAGTGGGTTTTATGGTGACAAATATAACCGATAAGGGATATATCAAATTTACAAGCTGCGGCGGAATTGATCCGAGAGTTATTGTGTCAAAGCGTGTAAGAATAGGCGACAACAAAATTCCCGGGGTAATTTCCGCAAAGGCGGTTCACCTTCAAAGCAGTGATGAAAGAAAAAAAGCGGCAGAGGAAAAAAATCTTTCCGTTGATATCGGTGCAAAAGATAAAGAGGAAGCTGAAAAGCTTGTTTCCATCGGGGACTATATCGCTTTTGATTCGGAGTTTTCCTGTTTCGGAGATGACTCCATGAAGGGAAAAGCCCTTGATGACAGAGTCGGATGTGCCTGTCTTTTAGAGCTGTGCAAAAAAGAATGGGACTATGATTTTTACGGAGTGTTTTCCGTTTGCGAAGAAGTGGGCGGCATAGGTGCAAGAGCGGCAGCGGCAAGGATAAGACCTGATATGGCTCTCGTGCTTGAAGGAACCACCGCATCCGATGTGTACGGATGTGAAGAAAGGGACTATGTGACAAAGCTCGGAGACGGTGCATGTATTCCGATACGCGACAGAAGTATGATTGCAAACCCTAAGATGGTGGATTTCTTAAGAAGGTGTGCCGTTGACGGGAATATTAAATGGCAGCATAAATATGCCACAACAGGCGGAACTGACGGGGGCTCCATCCATATAACGGGAGAAGGTATTCCCACGGCAATTATTGCCCTTCCCTGCAGATATATTCATTCGCCTGTGGGTGTGGCAAGTGTAAGTGACTATAATGCGATGCTTCGCCTGGCGGATGCCTTTGCGACAAGAGCACTTGAAATACTTTGATAAGGAGGATGCTTTATGGAACTTTTGAAAACGCTTTGCGAAGCCTTTGGCCCTTCCGGCTGTGAAAGGGAAATTTCCGAGGTTATAAAAAAGGAAATGGAAGGCTTGGTTGATGAAATATATACGGATAATTTAGGAAATCTTATTTGTCATAAAAAGGGAACGGGTAAAAAAATAATGTACGCCGCTCACATGGACGAAATCGGACTGATGGTGACCTTTATCGAAAAAGACGGCTATTTGCGTTGCTCTCAGATTGGCTATCTTCCTCCTCATTATGCCATTAACCGTTTCGTTAAGTTTGAAAACGGAACAGTTGGTATAGTGGCTTATGAAAAGGAACATGAATCTTCCATGAAACAGGATAAGGTGTTTATAGACCTTGGCGTAGCGTCAAAGGAAGAAGCTGAAAAGCTTGTTTCCGTAGGCGACACCTGTGCTATAATGAGTCACTTTGTAAAAATGGGAGATAAGGTATCATCAAAAACTCTTGATAACAGAGCATCCTGCTATGCACTGATAGAGGCGGCAAAGGAAATGAAATCGGATAACGACATATATTATGTGTTTACAACTCAGGAGGAAGTCGGATTAAGGGGAGCAGGTTGTGCGGCATTTAAGATTGAACCTGATTATGCAATCTGTATTGATGTAACCTTAAACGGGGACACGCCGGAATGTGATAAAAATTCCCTTAAGCTTGGTGGGGGAACAGCCATAAAGGTTATGGATAACTCTGTTATAACAGGAATTGAAGTAAGAAATAAGCTTATATCTTTGGCAAAGGAAAAAGGCATTTCATATCAGATGGAAGTGATAACCGGAGGCGGTACCGATGCAGGTTCTATTCACACTGCAAAGGGAGGAATCAAAACGGGAGCACTTTCCATTCCCATGAGATACATTCATTCGGCAACTGAGACGGCGGATATTTCCGATATTAAAAATACAATAAAGCTTATAAAAGCTTTCGGAGAAGCATCATTGTAAAGGAGAATTATTATGGATTATGTAGCACGCGCCATAACTATGGACGGATTTGTGAGAATTTATGCGGCATGTACCACGGATATGGTAAATGAAGCGGCAAAAATTCACAGTTGCAGTGCAACTGCGGCAGCAGCTCTGGGAAGAACCTTGACCGCAACCGCAATGATAGGAGCAATGATTAAGGATGAGGATACCTCTGTCACCGTACAGATAGATGGGGGAGGCTCCATCGGTAAAATATGTACGGTAACCGACGGAAGTGCCTATGTAAGAGGATATTGCACCAATCCCATGGCTGATTTACCTACAAAGGAAAACGGTCATCTTGATGTAGGCGGTATTGTGGGATGTGACGGACACCTCGGTATAATAAAAGATTACGGCATGAAGGAACCTTATATGGGTCACATAAATCTCGTGTCAGGGGAAATTGCAGAGGATTTCACAAAATACTTTGCGGAAAGTGAGCAAACTCCTTCTGCGGTAGGTCTCGGCGTTCTGGTTGATAAGGATTTATCCGTAAAGAGTGCGGGAGGATATATAATTCAGCTTCTTCCCGGTGCAACAGAGGAACATATTGAGGATATCGAAAAATCCTTGGCGGCTTTCGGAAGCGTAACAGAAGCTATAGAAAGAGGAATGACTCCCGAGCAAATTGCAGAAAGCTTGATGAGTGACCACAGTATGTTTTTCTATGACAATGTTGATACGGGATATTTTTGTCCCTGCTCGGAGGAGAGAATGGAAAGAGCTTTAATTGCCATCGGTAAAAAGGATTTAGAGGAGATAATAGAAACCGACGGCCATGCGGAGCTTAAGTGTCACTTCTGCAGAAGAAGCTTTGACTTTAATAAAGAAAAGCTTATGGAGATTTTGGAAAAAGCTAAAGGATAAAACCGCTTAGTCAAGGCGAAAAATCGCCTTGACTTTTTTATCTTAAAAAAACTTAAAAAAATTAAAAAAAGTTCTTGACAAAGTGGTGCTTATGTGTTATTATATTCAAGCAAACCACGTGGTTACAGAGGCGAAAACTTAATAAAAAACTTTTTTCAAAAAAATGAAAAAAAGTTCTTGACAAACGGTTTTGATTGTGGTATAATCAATTTCGTTGTGAGAAATGGGAGCATAGCTCAGTTGGGAGAGCATCTGCCTTACAAGCAGAGGGTCATAGGTTCGAGCCCTATTGTTCCCACCATTTTTTTGGCCTGGTAGTTCAGCTGGTTAGAACGCTAGCCTGTCACGCTAGAGGTCGTGGGTTCGAGTCCCATCCAGGTCGCCATTTTTGCCTCTGTAGCTCAGTTGGTAGAGCAAAGGACTGAAAATCCTTGTGTCACTGGTTCGATTCCAGTCGGAGGCACCAGTTATTTGCGGGAGTGGCTCAGTGGTAGAGCGTCACCTTGCCAAGGTGAACGTCGCGAGTTCGAATCTCGTCTTCCGCTCCAAAAAAACACAGAAGAGACGCGTCAAGTATGGTGCGTCACTTTTGTTATAAGGCGCCATGGCCAAGTGGTAAGGCAAAGGTCTGCAACACCTATATCCCCAGTTCGAGTCTGGGTGGCGCCTCCAAAAAAATAAAAAGCACTGCAAAAGCAGTGCTTTTTATTTTTTGAGGCACACCTTAAACAGACAGATGCGAAGTCATAGGCATAAATGCGAAGCATTTTGACGTTGCTTTTCAAAACAACGTTTTGAAAAGTCGAGTCTGGCAGAAAAGCAGGAAAGCGTATAGCGGGAGAGGATGAATGCCGGATTACATTGCACTGCAAAAGCAGTGCTTTTTATTTTTTTCTGAAGGCACACCAAAAGACAGATGCGAAGTCAAAGCCAACAACCCGGTCTGCCGGAAATCAATTCTTCTTTTATACCTCAACAAAAAATATACCACAGAAAATAAAGTTATGCCTTTTATAAAGAATAATTGACGGAAGCGGAATATTGTGATATACTTAAACATTAAAGAAAGATTTTATATTTATCCTTCAGGAGGTTTTTTATATGGTATCAGAAAGAATGTATGAACTCGGAAGCAAGAGAAGTGAAATTCGAGAGCTTTTCGAGTACGGATTAAAAAGAAAGGCAGAAATCGGTGCTGAAAATGTATTTGATTTCAGCTTGGGAAATCCCAGCGTTCCCGCACCCGAATGTGTGAAAGAGGCGCTTTTGGATTTGGTTTCAAATGTGGATCCCGTGGCTCTTCACGGCTATACATCGGCTCAGGGTGCACCCGACGTAAGAAAAAGCTGTGCCGACTATGTAAATAAAAACTTCGGCACAAATTATACGGGAGACAATTTTTATATGACTGTCGGTGCAGCGGCATCGCTTACAATCAGCCTTTCTGCAATTTCAGAGGAGGGAAAAGAGGTTGTGGTTCTTGCGCCCTTTTTCCCCGAGTACACTGTATTCATAAAGCAGGCAGGAATGACCCCCGTTATTGTTAAGTGCCGAGAAGAGGATTTTCAGATTGATTTTGCAGCTCTTGAAAGCGCAATAAACGAAAATACAAAGGCAATAATTGTGAATTCCCCCAACAATCCTTCGGGAGTTGTTTTGTCGGAGGATACAATTAAAAAGCTTTCTGCATTTTTAGCTTCTGCCGAAGAAAAATACGGAAATGAAATTTACATAATTGCGGATGAGCCTTACCGTGAGCTTGTGTACACCGAAGGTGTAACCGTACCCTTTATTCCGAATTATTACAAAAACACAATTGTGTGCTATTCATTCAGTAAATCCTTGTCCCTTCCCGGCGAAAGAATAGGATATATTTTAGTTCCCAATACGGCAAAGGACTGGCAGAAGGTTTATTTTGCGGTTTGCGGAGCGGGAAGAAGCCTTGGTTTTGTTTGTGCTCCGGCTCTTTTCCAGAGACTTGTACCAAAGTGCATAGGAAAAACAGCGGACATTTCAATTTATAAGAAAAACCGTGATATTTTATGCGAAGCACTCGGAAAATACGGATATAAGGTGGCACAGCCCGACGGAGCATTTTATCTTTTCGTAAAGGCTATGGAGGAAGACTCTCACGCTTTTTGCGAAAAGGCTAAAAAGTATGAACTTCTCTTGGTGCCCGGAGACAGCTTCGGCTATCCCGGCTACATCAGAATTTCCTACTGCGTATCGACGGAAATGATTGAAAAATCACTTCCTTCCTTTGAAAAGCTTGCAAAGGAATATAAGTAAGAAAGGATTTTTATTATGTCAAATATATGGCACGACATATCACCTAAGAGAATAAAGGCGGAGGATTTCATCTGCGTTATTGAAATTTCCAAGGGCAGCAAGAAAAAGTATGAGCTTGATAAGGAAACGGGATACTTGATGCTTGACAGAATTTTATATACCTCAACTCACTATCCTGCAAACTACGGCTTTATCCCGAGAACCTATGGTGACGATAACGACCCTCTTGATGTACTTCTTTTATGCTCGGAACAAATTGAACCCATGACATTGGTAAGGGCATATCCCATCGGTGTTATATCCATGATTGATAACGGAAGACACGACGAAAAAATTATTGCAATTCCATTTAACGATCCTAACTACAATATGTATAAGGATATATCTGAACTTCCCGGACACGTTTTTGCGGAAATGAGCCACTTTTTCACGGTTTATAAAAATCTCGAAAACAAAGATACAGACGTAAATGAAGTGAGCGGAAGAGAAACATCCGTAAAAGTAATAAACGACGCCATAAGAAACTACATAAAGAAATTTTGCGAGTAAATAAGGGAAGTGGCAGAGATGTCTAAAAGAAATGAAAGAAACACCAAAGGTAAAATCATAAATGCGGCATGGGACCTGTTTTACGAACAGGGCTATGATGATACCACCGTTGAGGAGATAATTGAACGCTCCGGCACATCGAAAGGGTCTTTTTACCACTATTTTGAGGGTAAGGATGCTCTTTTGGGTTCTCTTTCTTATATCTTCGACGAGGAGTATTCAAATCTTAAGGAAAATATGCCATCGGATATGACAAGCTTTGACAAGCTCTTGTATCTTAACGGAAAACTTTTTTCCATGATAGAAGACAGAATAGATATAGAGCTTCTGAAAAGACTCTATTCCACCCAGCTTATCACAAAAGGAGAAAAGCATCTTTTGGACAGTAAACGTCTTTACTATAAGCTTCTTAAGTCCATTGTTTCCGAGGGGCAGGAGGCAGGGGAGCTCACAGATAAAATGTCCGTAAAGGAAATTGTAAAGCTCTATGCAATGTGCGAAAGGGCTCTTTTGTATGACTGGTGCCTGTGCAACGGGGATTATTCATTGAAGCAGTATGCCAAGAATATTATGCCCATGTTTTTAAAAGAAATAAAAGTTTAAATAAAAGTTTTTAAATTGTACAAATTAAAGTACGGTTTAAAACTCTTGATAAACAAGGCATTAAACGAATTTTAGGGAATTTAGTATAGACTGCAGTCTGTAATAAGTTCCCTATTGCTTTTTGTGAAAAGATGTGTTATAATCACCAGGTACATTGGAAAAAAGGAGAATAGAAAATGGATATTTTAGCATTTGTACTTTATTTCGTAGCTATGATAGCTATCGGCATTTACTTCTTCGCAAAGTCAAAAGCCGTTACAGAAAAGGATTATTTCCTTGGCGGAAGACAGATGGGTCCTTGGGTTACTGCAATGAGTGCTCAGGCGTCTGACATGAGCGCATGGCTCTTGATGGGTCTTCCCGGAAGCATCCTTGCTTTTGGTTTCGGTCAGGCGTGGATTGGTATCGGTCTTGCAATCGGTACTGCGGCAAACTGGATTTTGGTTGCAAAGCGTCTTCGTAAATTCTCAAAGGCATCCGGTGACTCAATTACACTTCCCCAGTATCTTTCAAACCGTTTTGCATCAAAGAGCCATACATTGAGCATTATCTGTGCTGTGGTATTCCTTGTTTGCTTTACAATTTACGTTGCATCTGCCTTTGTTGCAGGCGCAGGTGTATTCACAACACTTGTTCCTTCTCTTACAGCAGAAGCCGCTATGATTATATTTGCGGCAATCGTTGTTGTATATACCTTCCTTGGCGGATTTAATGCGGTTTGCTGGACAGACTTCTTCCAGGGACTTTTGATGATTGCGGCACTTTTAATCGTTCCTATCGTTATCGTTTTTGTGAAGGATCTTGATCCTGCGGCAATTTCAACTGTATATACAGGCCCCAACGGTGAGGAGTTTGAGTTCGTTGCGAACTTCTTCAATGCAAGCTGGCAGGATATATTATCCGGTCTCGGATGGGGTCTCGGATACTTCGGTATGCCTCACATCATTGTAAGATTTATGGCAATCGAAAAGCCCTCTATGGTTAAAAAGAGCGCAACTGTTGCTATTATCTGGGTTGTTCTTTCCCTTGCGGCAACAATCGCAATCGGATATCTCGGAAGAATGTTCCTCTATGCAGACGGAACAGACCTTTCCAAAGTTCTTTTGGAAAACGGCGATCAGTCTCTCATATTTGTTGAGCTTGCAAGAGACGTATTCCCCGCATTTATCGCAGGGCTTTTACTTGCGGCAATCATTGCGGCATCTATGTCAACAGCAGACTCACAGCTTTTGGTTGCGGCATCTTCTTTCTCAAGCGACATCTATAAGCCCATTGTAAGAAAGAATGCTTCCAACAAGGAAATGCTCTGGGTAAGCCGTGTAATCGTTATTGCAATCGCTGTTGTAGCTTACTTCATTGCAAGCAGCGAAGGAAAGGCTGCACAGGCTATTATGGATCTTGTATCCAATGCCTGGGGTATCTTCGGTGCGGCATTCGGTCCTGCGGTACTTTTATCTCTCTTCTGGAAGAGATTTACATATAAGGGTGCAGTTGCAGGTATCGTAGCAGGTGCGGTAGTTGATATGCTCTGGTTGTGGCTTCCCGTTGCAGATGGTAAGGCGCTTACTGCAATTACCAATGTTTACGAAATTATCCCCGGTTTCATCATTGGCGGAATTATTGCTATCATTGTTACATTGATTGATAAAAAGCCTTCTGCTGAGGTTAATGCAATTTACGAAAAAGCAACAGATAATTCTATTGACGACTAACATTGAAGGCTGTCTGATTAAATTCAGACAGCCTTGTTTTTTTAATTCATAGGAGTAAATTATGAGCTTTTTAGTGATTTTATTTGCGGTGCTTAAAAACGTCATATACGGCTTATCTGTGTTTTTTGTGGGTTCGCTTACAGATAATGTGGATGTGCTTGACGTTCTGGCGCTTCGCTATATCATAAGCTTTGCCGTCCTTTCTCTTTTAAGAGTATTCGGAGCTATTAAAATAAGGGTAAGACTTAAAGACTTTTTCGATAAAAAATCCGGGGTATCGGATCTTCTTCTGGCAGGTCTTTTTGAGCCTTGCCTTTATATGTTTTTTGAAACTATGGGTATTTCCATGACAACGGGAATTACGGCAGGGGTAATCATTTCTTTAAGTCCCGTGGCAAACTGCTTTACCGAAGCTTTTGTTCTTAAAGTAAAAGCGGGGGCGCTTAAAATTTCCTTCCTTATGATGGGAATCATCGGAGCTATTTATATTGCAATAAAGGGTGGAAGTGCCGGCGGTGAGGATAAGCCTCTCGGTATTTTATTTATGTTTCTTGCAATTATTGTGGGGGCGTTTTTCGCATCTTTTTCATCAAAATCTTCAAAAAAGTTTTCTTCAATTGAAATTACTTACATAACTGTTGCCATGGGACTTTTGCTCTTTAACGGCGTAAATGTTGTAAGGCATCTTATAAATGGAAGCATAGCAAACTATTTTGCACCATACTTCAATCTTGAAAACATATCGGGCTTTATTTTCCTCGGCATAATATCAACCTGCCTTGCAACCTTTATGAATAACTATGCCTTATCTAAAATACCCCCAACCACAATGGCGGCGTTCGGAGGAATTTCCACTGCTGTAACGGTGCTTGGCGGAGTTATTTTGGGCGGTGAACACATTTATTATTATCACATTATAGGATTTACACTTATTTTAATAAGAATGATAGGTGTAAGTTATCTTGAAATAAGAAACGATTAAGGACAGTAAAAAAGCTAAAATCATTTTTGTGGTTTTAGCTTTTTTTACTTCAGTATCGGTTTTAATGAATCCTCCGGATTTTTTCATATTACCTTCCCTTTGATTGCTCCATTTTCTGAATAGTTCTGTTTATAACCATTTTCTTAAGGTCGTCGGATAAATTATTAAAATACTCTGAGTATCCGCCGACACGTACAATGAGGTTTTTGTGAAGATCAGGATTTTCATACGCTTCCATCAGAGTTTCTATTGATGTACAGGTAATCTGCATTTGAATGCCTCCAAGCTCCATATATCCCGAAATGAGTGCTTTTAATATAGTGTCATCAAAATCAGGATTTATATTGAAGTTCAACACAGGGATTCCTAAAGCTCTTTTTAAGTCGAGGGATGTAACACTATTCAAAAGTGCAGTAGGTCCCTCGCTATCTTTGCCGAAAACAGCACCTAATGAATCGCAAAGCGGAGCGCCTTTTTCTCTTCCGTCAGGCGTTGCACCTATTTTCTCACCTGCCGATATCTGAGACATAAACTGAATAGATGCCGGCAAAAAGCCCTCTCCGATATGTGGCTTTTTATTATCAAGCATCGAAAATATTTCCGTTGAAATACTATTTGCAAAGTTATTGGCATCACTGTTATCGTTACCAAAGCTTATTTTATGATTTCTTGCCTGCTCCAAAAACTCTTTGTCGTTTGATTTTAATAACTCAATAAAATCAGGCTTGTCAAACAAATTTTCTTCAAATACGAAATCCCGTATTACCAGCATTGCATCTATTACATTTATCATTCCTGCAAAATTAATAATGCTCCACTTGTATCTTGCTCCGCCATTGTTAAACCCTAAACCATTGTCAATACAATCATCAACCAAAAGCGTTCGTAAGGGAAGCGGATTATATTTGGCACGTTCTCTTTGAGAGTTGCTGATTTCTGCAGTAACACTGTCAACAACAGCCCTTACCTCTGTTATATAGTAATTATAGAAATCATTAAAAGTTTTTGATGCTCCAAGTTTTGTATATATAACATTTTCCAATATCAAAAGCAAATTTATACCTGCGTCAAGTGAACCGACATTTGATAGTCCGGCAAGCATTGCTTCCGTACAACCGCCGCCGCAAAATTTCTTTAAATCTTCATCTCTGATAACAGGGAATTTAGCTTTTAAGCCTTTCATTATGGCATTTTCGTTGTAAAAAGCCGGCTGACCATTGTTTGTCCTTACAACCTCAAATGCTTTTTTCCATATCTCATCAGGGGTATCATTGTTTACAAAAAGCTCAATCATTGGTCGTCTTTTACCCTTTGATGCTTCCAGGCATTGAATTGTAAGAGGGTTATAATCCACACCCAATGCCATTGAATATCCGCCATTGGAATCTAAATTTTCATATAAATTCTTAAGTACCTCCGTGACATCCTCGCCCTTATAATAGGGATAAAGACCGGATGCAACGCAACCAAGATTGTCGCAGTTATCAAGATAGAGAATAAAGTTCCACGAAACAATTGCTTCGTATATATTTTCAGCAGGAGAAAGCGGAACTTTCTTTAAGGCGTTTATAAGCTTTTCGTCGGCGTGTACTTCGATAAGATAGCCCACACAACGGTTTATATAGTTTTTTATTCCTTCGATTATGTGCAAAAGACCTTCGCACATATCGTCATCTTTAATCTTCTCAATTCTTTCTATGTAAGATAATAAACCTTCTTTTAAAATGCGCTCGTAGTTTGGTATGGAATGTGTGTACATATTTCCTGCAACTGTGTGTTCATTCGGTACAGATGAGCGATATTTGCAAAATTCTGAAGAATAAAGTTCTGCTAAAGCTTTGTCTTTATTGCACAAAGCATTATAGTTAATACTCATCCCGTTCAAATAATGCGGTTGTATATTCATTTTGGTTGCAACAACTCCCGACGGATATAAAAACTCTCCGTTATAAATACCAAGCTCGCAATTTTCGTAAAATCTCCTTATTCCCAGGGCCTTTCTGTAAAAAAGACTTCTTTCGGGTTCTTCGTACATTCCTGCGGCACAATATTCTCCGATGTTTTTAAATTTATCCGAAATCATAACAACGCCTCCTTCTGACAGGTTATATTATACGATAAATAAGCCGTTTTTTCTATTGACAAATTAATTCTCCATATGGTAAAATCATAACCAATAAGAAAGGAATTTGCATATGAGATATGAGGTTTTTTCAGACAACAGTGTTTCTCCGCTTAAAATAAATACCATAGGCTTCAGCAGAGATACTGAAGTTACGAAATTTGGACCCGGACAAAGAAATTTATATATCATACACTATGTAATTAAAGGGAAGGGGTATTATAACGGAAATCCCGTAAATGAAGGTCAGGGTTTTCTTATTTATCCGGGACAAGATGAAGAATACTACGCAGACCCGTGTGATCCGTGGGAGTTTTTATGGGTTATTTCTTCCGATAATGCAATGGAAGAAATTTTCAAAAGATATTATACTGATAATGAGACTTATATTTTCACCTTTGATTCTGTTACGGAAGTAAGGCAAATAGCGAATAAAATTATGGCTGAAAACGGTGATATATTAGACTCATTAAAAATGCTGGAAACATACTTACATATATTAAACAGTCATACATATACAAAACTATCAACACGTTGCAAGACAAATAGCGAGATATATCTGGAATTTTGTGTTGACTTTATTGAAACAAATATACATAAGAAAATTACAGTAGAGGAGCTTTCGGATTTGGTGGGCGTCAGTCAACCATACTTATACAAAATTTTCAAAAGCAAATTCAATATGTCCATAAAAGAATATATTATATGCTATAAGATAAATCGTGCTAAAAAATTATTAGTCGAAACAAATATGTCGATAACTGAAATTGCAAATTCTGTCGGATATAGTGATGTTCTTGCGTTTTCCAAGGCATTTTCTTCGAAAGAAAAAGTGTCTCCGCAAAAACATCGCCTGCTCACAAGAAAAACACTGTGATTTTGTCCGGTGCTGTAACGGGATTCCTTATATAGCAAAACCCGAAACAAA
>JAZRHF010000063.1:0-4882 GCA_045644565.1 Clostridia bacterium
TTACCTGCTCGACCACCCAAATGCTTCGCATTTCGGTACCGGTCTTCGCACCTTTTTGCTAAAAACGATTATCAATCGTTTTCTTAACGCAAAAACCCTCTCAGGGTTCGAGTCCCCGATGATTGGGGCGAAACAAAAAAACAGATGTCCAAAGGACATCTGTTTTTTTTGGTGCGCCATCGGGGACTCGAACCCAGGACACCCTGATTAAGAGTCAGGTGCTCTACCAGCTGAGCTAATGGCGCGTCTATTCACAACAAGGGATATATTACCACAACTAAATAGATTTGTCAAGCCTTTTTTTAATATTTTTTGAAAAAATTTTATTTTTATACAAAAAAGCGGGCAGATATTAAATCTGCCCGCTAAATTTTAATAGTTTGTAATTGTTATTGTCTGTGTTGCGCCGTCCCATGCAACATTATATCCAAGATGCTCGGACACGAAACGGAGAGGAATAAAGGTTCTTCCTTCAACGATTCTGGGAGGTTCGTTTAATGTATAGCGAACTCTTCCGTAGCGACCGCCCGTTACGAAAACAAGCTTGTTCCATATCTGAAGCTCAATTTTCATTGCAGAGGTATCAACTGTTACCAGCTGAATATCTCCGTCCCAGGAGATGGTTGCTCCCATTTCCTCTAAAAGACCTCTTAAAGGAATAAGAGTATATCCGCCGTCGATATAAGGTGCAACGTCAAGAGTTACAGTTCTCGGTGCGCTTGTGCCCTTTGTTATAACAATATCCTTTGAGCCTATCTGAAGCTCATACTTTATCTGATTTTCCTTTTCAAGCTCTTTTGCCAGTCCCTTGTCCTGATAAACCTTAATTTCGGCGCAGGATGCACGATCTGCGAAGTGACCGCTTATTTCAAACTGAATATAGCGTGCCTTTACAGCCTTGCTTAAGGTTATTCTCTTTGTATCAAGGCTCTTTTCAAGGGAAAGACCGTCTGCGACCAAATCAAAGTTTTCACCGTCAAGACTTGACCAGACAGAAAAGTTAGTCCATGTTCCGTGGAAGTCAGATGACTGACGGGGAGTTATGTCAAAATCGGTTACGGCATAAGTTCCGCCAAGGTCAAGCTCCAATACAACCGGATCTTTTGTCGCATCTGTCTGCCAGAAGTTTTTATCTGTTCCGTCAAGCACTCTGTCGGGAGTATTGCTGCCCCATGAAGGAACTTCGCAGGATGCTGCTATTTTATTGCTCGAAATTTCCACAATACCGTGACTGTCGCTGTATTCGAAATATTCCTTGGCTGAAACTGTGGGAGCACCATCGTAAGGTGCAAGAAGGTTAAGCTCAGCGCAGGTACCGTATCCGCCTGAGGATTCCACGAAGCGGAAACGGAATTCCTTTACGGGCACGTTTGCCGCAAAGGTTACCGTTCTTGTTCCGGCTGTTGAAGACATTTCGCCGGTATTGAGCATTACCCATTCTCCGTCAACCTTTGCATAGGTTTCATACTTTGTACAGCTACCGGAGCCACCGCCCGGTCTTGTAGTATAGGAAAAACCGTAAATAGGTGTTTCTTCGGGAAGTGTAATGTCAATGTCGTGGGGAGGTTCATCACGGTAGGTGATTGTTGTTCCCGAATTTTCATAGTATGAATGCCAATATGTTTCGGGATTTTCGTCAATTATAAATCTCTTGTATGCACGTGAAGGATTAATGGTACTGTAAACCTCAACCTCCCACGCCTCGTGGTTTCCAAGGGTTTCAAGAACGGGAAGCCATATCTTCGCCTCAACTTCTTCTGCAAAGGAGGGAACCACAATGAGGCAGGAAAGCATTAAAACTGAAAGGATTAAAGATATTAATTTTTTCATATTCGTTTCTCCTTTCTTATAAAAGCTCTGCCGCTTTTGCGACAGCGGAAGCATATGCTCCGTAGTGTGCAACTGTCCATATTCCGTTTTCGCCCTTTACTTCCCATCCGAATACATCGGAGAAGTAAGAAAGAGGAATATAGCATAATCCGTTTATAACCTTTACGGGGTTTGTAAGAGTTGCGGCACGACCGTTAATTCTTACCTCATTTGTTCCAAGTACGGTGTAAGACCATACATAATCGGTTATTTCGAAGTTTTCAAGACCGTGGCTGCTTAAATGAAGCATATTCTTTTCGGGATAGAATTCGTACTTTGTTTCACCGTAGCCTAAAATTTCTTCTGCCGCAATTACGGGGATGTATAACATTCCGTTTTCAACAACGGTTGTAATTCTTGTGTCAGGCTCGTAAACGTACATTTCACCGCCGTTTACGTTCATACGGTTGTGATTTTCCTTAATTACCGTTGTATCGTACAGGTTGTCTCTTGTTGTCTTATCAAGACTCTTCTGTTCGATTTCGGTGTAGAGATAGTTAAATCTTCCGTTGGGAGCTACACTTCCGTGTTCGTAGAAGAGAAGTAAGTCGCCGTTTTCAAATACGTTGTCTGCCCACTTGAATTCAAGGTCAACAGCACCGGTTTCTCCGATTAACGCTCTCGGAACAGAAACTGTTATTCTCTTACCTGTAATTGCTTCTTCAGTACCGGAAAGTGCTACCCACGCACCGTTTTCATATTTTGCAAATGTTCCGATTCCAAGTACGTTGTATGAGAATTCATAGCCTTCCCAGCCTGTTGCGCGGTTACGGTCAACGTCCATATAAAGGTGCATAAAGGAATCGTTTTTAACAATATCCTTTTCGCAAACTGCGGTAAAGTAAAGCTTTTCAGCATCTCTTGCAACCTTTGCACTCTTTATAAGATTGGAAATCTTTGTTGTATAGTGGAAATGCTCGCCTGTTTCGGGGTTTATCTTTCCCTCGTGGTCACGCTCATAACCTTCAACAACATTCAAGAACTCGGGAGCAACGTCTGCCCACTGTGCATCTCCGCCTGCAAGAGCGATGGTCTTTTCAGCACTTGCAACAGGTGCGGGACGAACGCCCTTATACTTTCTTACGAAATCTGTAAGAAGCATATAATAGTCGTCACGGAGAGCGCCTCTGGAAGGCTCAAAGTCACGGCTGTTTTCCTCGTCATAGGTATCAACGAAGGCGTTTGTAAAGCCGGAATACTCTGCATTTCTGCCTGCTGTCCATTCATTCCAACCGTCAAGAATAACAATCATAGGATCTTCTTCAAGCACGTAGGATGCCTGTTCCTTGAAGAAATAACCCTGGTTTTTAGCATCGGGACGATAATCTTCACCAAATGCCTCTGTGTAGCTTCTGCCCTTAACATAGGGATCGGAGAATACGCCTGTCTTTTCATATCCAAACACATAGGAGTGGTTTACACCTGTACCGAGAGTCATAGCTTCCGTTCTTTCGGCATTAGCACTTGTTTTCCACTTTGTCTGGGGATAGTTCTGAAGCCACTGCCAGTTGATGCCATAGGCTTCTTCTCCTATGTTTCTTGCCCCATTTCCTCTGTGTGTGGAGTTATCCAAAATGTCCTTAAGAACTCTTATTTTCTCTGTGTCCTCGCCCTGCAATGCCTTTTCATAAGCATTCTTGGGAGCGCCTCCGAACATAAGCATTTTACCGTCCCATTCATACCATATATCTCGGAATCTGGGATTTGAAAGTATGTTATGATAAAGTGCGCGGAAGCCCATATCCGTATTGGTTGACCAGGTGTATATTTCGGGGATGTTTACACCTGCTTCCTTTGCATCTGCAAAGGCTTCAAACAGTAAAACTGATGTGGGAACAAATGCCCAAGTTGCATTTGACATATCCAGGAATATGGAGTCAACACCTGCATTTGCCAGCATTTCCGCATGACGGCGGTATGCAAAATAGTCATGGCTTGTGTAATAGCCAAAGAGGGGTTCTCCCCAGTAATAAGTTGCCTTGGTATCCCAAGCTTCGTGATAATAGTCATCCTTCGCTTCGGGATACTTTGCAACGATTTCCGAAGGAATTCTCGCATTTGAGGTATTACTTGTCGCCCAGTTCCAGTAGAACATGGAAACCTCGTGAAGTCCTTCCTTTACGGGGCCTGCTTCTTCAAAGTCGGCAAGTTTTCTGCCGAGAGCATCTGTTGCAACCCATGTATCTGCATAGTTATCTATAATTGCGCTGTCGGGAACAACGGTTCTGTTACCCTCGTCAACAGTTTCGGATGAGAAAATAATCTTTCTTATTACGTTTTCGGAGAACTGTCCGTAGGTTGACTTTACGTATAAGTCGTGTACGCCCGTTATTTCTTTTAAGTTCGTAGAAAACTCGGCATTAAGAAGACTCTTTTTATTAAAGAGTACATAGCCAAGACAGTCGCCCGTATCGGGGTTGTCAATTCTTATCTGATATGCATCACCGTTTTCAACGGTAGGAATAATAGAGTCACCCTCGAAAGTTACGGATTTAATGCCTGTAAAATCAACTTTTTCAAACTTGAAATAGTCTCCGGCATCCATAGTGTTTAAACCATCCTCTGCCTTCTGAACTCCGGATAAAGCATCTGCATCAAGTGCATTAAGGGTAAGCTTTCCGTCTTCCCCTAATTTCTTTACTTCCTTTACAACATTGATAAAGTTTATTTCAGCCGCTGTTGCATAGCCTGCCACACCATCAGTTACAACAATTTTTATAGCCTTATACTTCGCCTGAGGAATTTCGGTTGTAGCCATTTCCTTTGTGCCTGATACAGCATACTTTGCATCAACTAATTTTGTAAAGTTGGTACCGTCTGCACTGCCGTAAATTTCTGCCTTATTCCATATTCCGGCACCGTTATCTTTTCTCGGCTGATAGGTAATGGCGGAATATTCCGTAGGCTCGGGGAAGGTAACGATTACAGTATGAGGACATTCGTCGTGGGATGCAACCACTCCGTCCTTTACTGTGTAATTCGAATGCCAGTATGTAGCCTCATTTCCGTCAAA
>JAZRHF010000064.1:0-3507 GCA_045644565.1 Clostridia bacterium
TATGTAACATTCTTTATTATGCTTATGTACCTTTTTATGTACAGATACTATCAAACGAATTTTTATGAAACATCCCTTAAAAAGACATTTCTGCCCCTTGCACTGACCGGGGTTGCATTCGGTCTTGGTGCAGCAAGTAAATGGACTGCCATTTATGCCTGTGGGGGCATCGCTCTTATTTATTTTCATGCAATGTCAACTCGCTATAACGAGTATTATCGGCTCAGAAAAAATAAAGGCGAGGTTCTTCCGTTTGCATCGTATTTTGTAAAAAGCTGCGTATTTTGCGTAGCAGTATTTATACTTGTTCCCCTTGCAATATATGGCTTGTCGTATATCCCATATCTCGGAACAGAGGAAGCAGAAGGAATCAGAACAATAATTGATAACCAACGCGATATTTTCATATATCATTCAAAGACCGTGGTTTCATCCGAGCATCCTTTTGCATCCGGATGGTATACATGGCCTGTTATGATAAGACCTATCTGGTATTATTCGGGAGAGGCTTCGGAAACTTTAAAAGAGGGAATAAGCTCCTTCGGAAATCCTGCGGTATGGTGGACGGGAACTCTTGCAGTTGTATATAACGTGTATCTTGCATTTATAAAGCGCGACCGTAAGGCGGCGTATCTGCTTGTGGCATATTTCTCTTGCCTGCTTCCGTGGATACCTGTTGCGCGTACAACTTATATATATCACTATTTCCCCTGTGTGCCTTTTGCGACTCTTATGCTTGCAAATGTGTCGGCGGAAATGAGCAAAAAGTATCCTCGTACTGCTGTTGTTTCGCTCAGTGTAATCGCTGTTGCGGCGGTGGTGCTTTTTATACTTTTTTATCCTGTGCTTTCAGGTGTTCCTGTTACGCCTGAGTTTGTGGAAAAATTTCTTGCCTGGTTTGATAGCTGGGTGCTTATATGAAAGGATGTAATTTATGCGAATAATAGAAGCAGAAGCAGTTATATCTGCAGTTGAGCAGATGTGCATTGAGGCTAATTGCAATATAAATCCCGATATAAAATCGGCACTTGAAAAGGGCAGGGAAAAGGAATCGTCACCTGTGCCTGTATCTGTGCTTGATGACCTTCTTGAAAATGCACGTATTGCAAAAGAGAAAACCGTTCCGATTTGTCAGGATACGGGAATGGCGGTGTTCTTTGCTGAAATCGGAAACGAAGTGATTATCAGTGGAATGACTCTGAATGAAGCCATAAACGAAGGCGTAAGAAGAGGTTATACAGGGGGATATTTAAGAAAATCTGTAGTTTCCGACCCTTTACGCCGGGTTAATACAAATGATAATACTCCTGCTGTAATTTACTGCGAATTTGTGCCGGGTGATAAGCTTAAGCTCACCTTCACTCCGAAAGGCTTCGGAAGTGAAAATAAAAGCGGAGTTAAAATGCTAAATCCTTCCGACGGTGTTGAAGGTGTGATAGACTTCGTGTTGGAAACCGTAAAAAAAGCAGGACCCAATCCTTGCCCGCCTATGGTGGTGGGAGTGGGTATAGGCGGAACTATGGATAAGTGTGCCCAGCTTTCAAAAAAGGCGCTTACCCGTTCTGTAGATGTACCGAATTCTGATGAGTATTATAGAGAACTTGAAAAAACAATACTTGAAAAAATAAACGAGCTTGGTATCGGACCTGCAGGTTTCGGAGGAAATACAACTGCACTGGGAGTAAATATTGAAGTGTTTCCTACTCATATTGCAGGTCTGCCTGTGAGTGTGAATATCAGCTGTCATGCTACTCGCCATAGTGTAAAGGAGATATAATGAAACTTCCGGGTTATGTGCAGACTCTTATAAATCGTCTGGAAAATAACGGCTTTGAAGCCTATGCTGTTGGCGGATGCGTAAGAGATATGCTTATGAATAAGACCCCCGCCGACTATGATGTGACCACAAATGCAAGGCCTGAAGAGATAAAAAGGTGTTTTGATGACTACACTACTATTCTTGTTGGTGAAAAGCATGGAACTGTTTGCGTTGTTTCGGAGGGTGAAAATGTTGAAATCACTACCTATCGTATAGATGGTGATTATAAAGACGGACGTCATCCTGAAACTGTTACATTTACATCATATATCGAGGAGGACCTCGCCAGGCGTGACTTCACGGTTAATGCAATTGCATATTCTCCGAAAACAGGGCTTTTAGACCCTTTCGGAGGAGTAGAGGATATAAAAAGAAAAATCATCAGATGTGTGGGTAAGGCGGAAAAGAGATTTGATGAGGATGCCCTCAGAATTCTGCGCGCAGTAAGATTTTCCTCGGTGCTTGACTTTGAAATAGATGCAGAAACCGAAAAAGCAGTCCATAAAAGATGCGCCGACCTTAATAAAATATCTTCGGAGAGGATTTTTTCGGAATTATGTAAACTGATTTGCGGTAAAAATGTAAAGGCAGTGCTTACGGGATTCAGTGATGTTATGTCTGTTATAATTCCTGAACTCAGGGAAACCGTTGGCTTTGAGCAACGCAATACACATCATTGCTATGATGTGTATACCCACACGGCGCACGTAGTTGAAAACTGTCCGCCGGATACAGAACTTCGTCTTGCGGCACTTTTTCACGATGCAGGTAAGCCTGAATGTTTTTTTATGGGTGACGACGGACAGGGGCATTTTTACGGTCACGCCGCTAAAAGCGAGGAGCTTTGCCGCAACGCACTTTCAAGACTGAAGGCATCAAATAGTATAAAAAAGCTTGTGTGCGAGCTTGTAAGACTTCACGACAGAGATATTGTAAATACTAAAAAATCACTCCGCAGATTGCTTTCCGCAATGTCGGAGGAGGGTGCGAAAAGGATTTTTTTTCTCAAAAAGGCTGATAATCTTTCACTTGCGAAAGAATACAGGAGCAGAGTGGAAGTGCTTTCCGAAACAGAACGCGCATTTTACGAAATAATGGAAAACAAAGAATGTGTTTGTGAAACTGACCTTGCTATAAGCGGAAAAGACCTTATAGAGCTTGGACTCGAACCCGGGCGGGAACTGGGCAAAATAAAGCGCGAAATCCTGTCTGCGGTAATAGACGGGGAACTCGAAAATGAAAAAAACGTCCTCGTTGCATATGCAAAAAGGATTATAAAAGACAAAAATTAAGCATAATTACCAAAAAGGACAAGAATAGTAAAAATTGCTTGACGAAAAGAGATTTGTTTGGTATACTTTTATAGTGACCGCATAGAAGAGGTTTTAAGCATAGCGCCTTAATAGCGTGTCTCCATTAAATTATCAGGAGGTGTTTTCATGTACGCAGTAATCGTAACAGGCGGAAAACAGTACAAAGTTTCAGAGGGCGATACTCTCTTTATCGAGAAGCTCACAGCTGAGGAAGGCGAAGCAGTAACATTTGACCAGGTTCTCATGGTAGGCGATGGTGAAAATGTAACAGTTGGCGCTCCTGCAGTAGAAGGTGCGACTGTTGAAGCTAAAGTTCTCAAAAACGGTAAAGCTAAGAAGATTTACGTTTTCAAAATGAAGAGAAAGAAGAACTAC
>JAZRHF010000065.1:0-9708 GCA_045644565.1 Clostridia bacterium
GAAAAAGAAAAAACACCGTCATCCGTCGGCTTTGCAGAATGACGGGGAAGAAAGACGATAGCGTAATCCCCCGAAATCCCCGGGGGGTTATTTTCTTTTTCCTTTTATATTTACTCCCACTATTCCCCCTGCCACGCCGCACAAAACAGAAAGAACCAGGGTTGACAAAAGACCTTTTGAAAACTGCGGAAATCCAAAAGCCAGAAATCCCGTGACATAAAGACACAGAGCATAAAAGCTTCCTGACAAAAGACCCGATAAAAGCCCCTTGCACCTCATTTTAATTCCGGTACCCACATTAGCTGCAAAAACCGATGAAAAAGCACAAATTGTAACAAGCTTTCTTGCTAAATCATCGCTTAAGTCCCTGTTTAAATAAATCACTGAAATCAAAAGCAGTGAAAGTCCTGTTAAAATTAAGGCTGCAAGCACACTTTTAAGAACACTATGTATCAAGCGATTTCTGTTTTTCTCTTCCATAAACCCACTCCTTCATACTAAAAGAAAAAAGCCTTTCCCTTATAATTTATTCGGGGAAAGGCTTTTTATTACTTATTTAATTATTTCTTTTCTTCTTCCTTAACAGTAAGGCATCTGCTTACGGATGACTTTGCAATCTTAATCTTTGTCTTGTCTGCAGAAGATTCGATTACAACAGCATCGTCCTTAACAGAAACAACGTTACCGTAGATACCGCCGATTGTGATAATTTCATCACCGGGCTTGAGCGCATCAATCATAGCACGCTGCTTCTTTTCCTGCTTCTTCTGAGGCAAAATAAGAAGAAAATACATAACTGCAAAAATAATGATGATGGGAAGGAAACCACCAAGGCCGCCTAAAAATCCGCCGGTAGTTGCTGCTGCTCCGCCTGCAGCTGTTGCTGCTTCACTTGCTGCACCTGCAACCGCTTCGCCTGTACCTTCTCCCATACCTACGGGCATGGTCATAAACATATTAATTAACATAATATACCTCCAAAATATTTTTTACTATTATATACCAAGTCTTTTCTTTTTGCAAGACCTTTTATGCTCTTGAACCGTATATTTCCACTTTTTCCCTGTAAAACTCCGTGAAACGTCCTTCGTCAAGAGCATCCCTTATATCCTGCATCATCTGATTGTAGAAATGAATGTTATGAATAACACAAAGTCTCATGCCAAGCATTTCCTTTGCCTTTAAGAGATGACGGATATAACTGCGGGAATAATTCCTGCATGCAGGACAGTCGCAGTTGGGATCAATGGGAGAATCGTCACGCATATAGCGGTTGTTGTTTAAGTTTACAATTCCAACGCTGGTGAACAAAAGTCCGTGACGGGCATTTCTTGAGGGCATTACACAGTCAAAAAAGTCAACACCGCGAGCCACACCCTCCAAAATATTTACGGGAGTTCCCACACCCATTAAATATCTGGGCTTGTCCTTGGGCATAAAAGGCTCAACCGCCTCGATAATCTTATACATTTCCTCTGCTGTTTCGCCAACTGCAAGACCGCCGATGGCATAGCCCGGAAGATCAAGCTCTGCAATCTCCTTCATGTGTTCAATACGAAGGTCGGGATATGTTCCGCCCTGATTGATACCGAAGAGCATCTGCTCTTTATTGATTGTCTCGGGGAGACTGTTTAATCTTTCAAGCTCAGCCTTACAACGGTAAAGCCATCTTGTAGTTCTGGCGATGGAGTTTTTAACATAGTCCCTCGGTGCGGGATTTTCAATACATTCGTCAAATGCCATGGCAATGGTTGATGCTAAATTTGACTGAATTCTCATACTCTCCTCGGGACCCATAAAAATAGGCTTTCCGTCAAGATGTGACTTGAAGGACACACCTTCTTCCTTGATTTTACGAAGCTCTGCCAGAGAGAAGACCTGAAATCCGCCGCTGTCGGTTAAAACGGGGCCGTCCCAGTTCATAAATTTTCTTATTCCGCCCATATCACGAACCACATCATCCCCGGGACGAACATGAAGGTGATATGTATTTGAAAGCTCCACCTGACAATGGAGTTCTTTAAGGTCCTGTGCAGACAAACCGCCTTTAATTGCGGCAGAAGTTCCCACATTCATGAAAACGGGGGTTTCTATAATTCCGTGAGGCGTGGTAAAGCGACCCCGCCTTGCAGTATTTTCTTGTTTCAAAAGTTCAAACATAATATTCTTCCTTAATTATTCATTAGCTTATAAACATCGCATCGCCGAAGCTGAAGAAACGATATCTTTCCTTTATTGCCTCTTCGTATGCCGCAAGGACATTTTCTCTTCCTGCCAAAGCCGACACCAGCATAACAAGAGTGGACTTAGGCAGATGGAAATTGGTAATAAGAGCATCTATTGCCTTGAATTTATAGCCGGGATAAATGAAAATGGAAGTGTTCATTTCCGTGGGCTCAATGTGACCGTTTTCATCTGCCGCAGACTCTAAAGTACGAAGGCTCGTAGTTCCCACGGCAATTACTCTGCCGCCCTTTTCCTTGGTTTCGTTTATCGTTTTCGCCGCTTCTTCGGAAATTATGAAATATTCCGAGTGCATGGTGTGCTCTTCTATATTATCTACCTTAACGGGACGGAAAGTACCAAGTCCCACATGGAGGGTTACAAAGGCAATTTTTACACCTTTTTCACCAATCTTTTCAAGAAGCTCATTTGTAAAATGAAGACCTGCCGTAGGTGCCGCCGCACTACCGTCATATTTTGCATAGACGGTCTGATAACGCTCCTTGTCCAAAAGCTCCTTTGTTATGTAACCGGGAAGAGGAATCTGCCCTAATTTATCAAGAACATTTTCAAAAAGACCTTCATATGTAAATCTTACGATTCGGTTTCCGCCCTCAACAACGGAAATAATTTCCGCTTTCAATTCCTCATTGGGGCCGAAAACAAACATAGCTCCCGGCTTTGCACGTTTTCCCGGCTTTAAGGCAACCTCCCAGTCGGAGGTATTTATCCTTTTCAGAAGAAGCATTTCAATCGCTCCGCCCGTAACTGCCTTTGTTCCGATTAAGCGGGCGGGAATTACCCTTGTGTTATTAAGCACAAGGCAGTCCCCGTCATGCAGCATATCCAAAATATCAGTAAATGTTTTATGCTCTCTTTCGCCCGTCACCTTATCAAGGGTTAAAAGCCTTGATGAGGACCTGTCCGAAAGGGGCTCCTGAGCGATTAACTCAGGAGGAAGCTCATAGTCAAAATCTTCAACTCTCATTATTCCGAAATCTCCGTATCTGTATAGTAAAATTTAAGTATTTCTTCAAAGGTATAGCCTTCTCTTGCCATGAACATGGCACCGTACTGGCTCATACCAACTCCGTGGCCGTAGCCTCTGCCGGAAATTGTGAACTCACCGCTTTTTCCGCCGGAAGAAATCTTTTGAATTCCGTTTGCGGACAAAACCGTGGCAGGTTTAATCGTTCTCGTTTCAAGTCCGTTTACGGACAAAACCTTAACGGGAAGCTCCTCGTTTCCCTTTGTTATGGTGAAAAGAGTGCTTTTAAGCTGGGTGGGAAATGCCGCTCTTATATTGTCTTTGGTATATACCTTTTCTCCGTTTGTTCCCGTTATTTTAACCTTAACTGCGTGCTGATTGTCGGAATACTCCACAACTCTGACGTCTGTAATATTGCCGATGTCAATACCTCTTGATGCAAGGCACTCTTTAATCTCATCGGGAGTAAAGCTTACTTCCCAGTAGTAGCCCGGTATTTCTTCTCCCACCTCATAGGGGTCTGCTTTACCTTTTAAATATCCGATTTCGGAAACCCACACGTTTTCGGAGTTTTCCGAATATCCTCCGTTTGAAGAATAGTAGTAGCACTGAACCGCTTCGCCCCGATAGAGCAAAAGCTTTCCACGGGTTTCGTCAACCGCCTGCCTTACATCCTCCGCCTCTGCCAAAACTGCACCATATGCCTGACAGTGTACTCCGTTGCACAGGTCAAATCCTTCCGATGCGTGCCTGCCCATGGTACAAACGGTATAGTTTCTCGCCGCAACACTCTGTGCCTTAAGGGCTTCTAAAGGAAAGCCTGTTGACATTTCCTTTCCAACCACACCGTAAAGATATTCTTCAATATTTATTACATTAATTATCAATATTCTTCCGTTACTTGCCTTAAGCCTTATTGCTCCGCGATAGTCCTTGTTCCGACAGGTTATAAATTCCGAAGCCTTGAAAAAGTCCACTTCCGAAAGCCCTGTATCAACGCCGTTACAGATAAGACTTCCGCCTTCCCCCACAGTCACGGTTACATTATCAGCTATGTAGAAATATCCGCCTTCCGCTTCTTCGCTCTCCGCCGAAGCTAATTCTTCACTTTCCGCCGAAGCTAATTCTTCTGCCGACGGTACTTCTGCACCCTCCGCAAACTCTTCCGTTGCTTCGGGCAAAACCTCCGGAGGTTTTGCGAAAGCACCGTCGGTATAAACTCCGCCTTCGGCGCTTAATGTAATACTGTCTGAAAGGTTTGAAGCATTTATGCCTACCCGGATAAATTCCGGAATTTCAGCGGCAAAGGAATTTCCGCAAAGAAAAAGCGTAGCAAAAACTCCTGCTAAAAACAGTTTCTTCATCCGAATTCCCCTTTAGTTTATTTCGTAAGTGCCTCTTATCATCAGATACACCTTTGTATTTGCCTTAATTTTTCTGCCGTCACTTCTGGGGCAAATTAAAAGGTGATTAGCCTTTACTGCATCGCCGTTTGCAATGTCAATTCCCTCCGTTACATCGGTAAAGCCTCCCGATGCACTTTTGGGTATTGATATAACGCCCTCGCCACTGCGGAGAATTATTTCGCTTCCGCCGTGAGCCACAAGGCTCATGCCTGCATTAAGCTCAACAACCGCAAAGCCTTCATCTCCACCGCCTGCCACCTGGTCGATATAGGGCATCAATACGCTTTCGATATAGCTTAAGGATACGAGAGGATCCTCTTCAGAGCCCACCGCACCTATGGCGATTCCCATGAATAAAACGGCAACTATCAGCGCAGTCGCCAGAATTGTTTTCCTTTGTCTTTTCATTAATATAACCCCTTTCAACAGCCCGGCAGACCGAAGCTTATGTTAAGCGCTTCGTTTACCGCTCTCATTTTGTCATCGTCAAGATGACCTATTTTTTCCTTCAGTCTCATCTTGTCAATGGTTCTTATCTGTTCCAAAAGAATGACAGATTCCTTTGTAAGTCCGAATTCGTTGGAGTCAATTTCGATATGAGTAGGAAGATGTGCCTTATTTATTTTACTTGTTATTGCGGCGGCAATTACTGTGGGGCTGTATTTATTACCCACATCATTCTGCACCACTAAAATAGGCCTTATTCCTCCCTGCTCCGAGCCCTTTACCGGGCTTAAATCCGCATAGAATATGTCTCCTCTTTTAATTAACAAATCATTCACTCTCCGATAATTTTTGCTCGTAGGTCAGAAGCTGCTCATTATCGGCATAAATACCCTCTTCCGCCAGAGAAAGATTTATCTCTCCCATGGCAATGTACCCTTGTTCAAGCTCTCTTTTAAGTTTTTCAGAAGAAAGAGCCTTTATTTCCTTTTTAACCGCTCTCCTTATAAGCTCACTTCGGGAAAGATTTTCCCCCTCTGCCGCTTTATCTATTTCAGAAAGCAAGGTACAAGGTACGGATATTAATATTTTTTTGTTTTCCATAAACCGAACCCTCCGATATACCTTTAGATATATAAATTATACATCCTTTTTTATCGTCCGTCAATTACAGTTTATGGCATTATAACCGTTTGCTTCCTTTTATGTACAGCAATTCCGGTTTTTTGAGCAGATTTTCCGTCCCTTTCCTATTCTGCTCAAAATTACCTTAAGCCATACATTTTTTTATTGCTTCAGGAAGCACTTTTATTAAATCGGTTGCAGAAAATGCACCCTCTCCGTATTTTTCGCTGCACAAATCCCCCGAAAGTCCGTGAATAAATGCGGCTTTTACGGGAGCATCGGAAAATCCCTGTGCCAGGAATGATGCGGTTATGCCCGATAAAACGTCGCCGCTTCCGCCCTGTGCCATACCGGGATTTCCCGTGGTGTTGTAATAGCAATTACCTTCGGGAGTTGCCGTTATGGTAAGAGCACCTTTAAGCACCACCGTACAACCGTATTTTTCTGCAAAATTCAAAGCCGAGCTTTTTCTGTCCTTATTAACAGAGGCAACATCGGTTTTCATAAGACGTGCCATTTCACCCGGGTGGGGAGTAATTACCGCACCCTCCAAATATTCGGGTGAATCCGAAAGACAGTTAAGACCGTCTGCATCAATTACAATATTTTTTCCTTTAAATAAACCGACTGCCTCTTTTACAAGATATGCAGTTTCTTCCGTATTGCGCATACCGGGTCCTATCAAAAGAGTATTTGATTTTACGGAAAATTCCTCTATCCGGGAAATTGCTTCCTTTATAAATGTTTTTCCGTTATGAAGGCATCCCAAGGTCATGGCTTCGGGAACTTTAGGCGCAACCTGCGGAAGTATTATATCGGGAAGGGCCAGAGTTACAAGACCGCACCCCGTTTTAACCGCCGCTTTTGTTGCCATAAACGCTGCCCCCGACATTCCGTAGGAGCCTGCTATGCAAAGAAGATTTCCGTGGTTTCCTTTATTCGAATCCCGCTTTCTTTTGGGAAGGTCAATTTTT
Source organism: Clostridia bacterium (assembly GCA_045644565.1). GTDB lineage: Bacteria > Bacillota > Clostridia > CAKSNL01 > HGM11501 > HGM11501. Next base: position 6,660 of record JAZRHF010000065.1, read on the forward strand.
TCAACAAGGAAGGCGTTTTCACCAAAATCCCCGTCGGGAATTGAAATATATGCCTTTTCAATTTCTCCCGCAAAGCCGTGGCCGGGATACTGATAAAGCCCCTGCTTCAAAAATCCGAAGGTTATGGTTTTATCAGCCTTTACGGCGATTCCCATAATCTCCCCTGTGTCGGCATTTACTCCCGAAGGAATGTCCACCGCAATTTTTCTGCCCTTTTTTTCATTTATATATGAAATGAGCTCCTTTGCCTCCCCCGTAATTTCACGGGAAAGTCCCGTTCCGAAAAGGGCGTCCACCAAAACCTCGCAATCTCTGTCTTCCATTTTTTCAAAGGAAGTGATTTTTATTCCGAGTTTTTCGCAAATTTCTTTGTTTTTGTGGCAGGCAGGATAAAGAGCAATAATTTCCGTGTCCGTTCCGTTTAAGAAAAGATGCCTGGCAAGGGCATAGCCGTCTGCCCCGTTATTTCCGCTTCCTGCGAAAATGCGGACACTTTTCGCCCCCTTACACTCCGAAAATAAGGAAAGAGCGGCGTTTTCTATCAAAATTTCTTCGTCAATGCCGAAATGCTCTATGGCAAATCTGTCTGCCCTTCGCATACTTTCGGCAGTTAAAAGCTTCTCGTACATATTATTTCTCCTTTGCAACCACAAACGCAAGAGCATAATCTCCGTCGTGGGAGATGGAAAGGCTTATTTCAAAATTTTCAAAAAGTCCCGCCTTAAGGGAGAAAAAAGGAGCTCCTTCTTCGTCGTGGAGAATTTCGACATCCTTTAAGTTAAAGCTTGAAAGTCCTTTTCCCATGGCTTTCCCGAGAGCTTCCTTTGCGGCAAAAAAGCCTGCCGCCGATTCATAAGGATTCCTTTTTGATAAAATATATTTTTCTTCCTTTTCCGTAAAGCATCGTGAAAGACCGCCTTTTTCAAAAAAAGATTCCATCCGACCGATCTTTACAATGTCGCAGCCCGACTTAATCATCTCTTGAACTTTGTTCCCATATAAATGGAAAACGCCTTGAACATAGTTTCGTTGGGATCAATTACGATACATTCTTTTTTAGCTCCGTCCTTTATTTCAAGATAATAAAGGTTTTCAGAGGTTTTATCGGGGCAAAGCATTAAAGCTTCTCTGCCGTCATACTTTCCGCCTTCGGAAAAATCCTTTACATTGTAGCTCTTAAGAGATATTCTTTTTCTTTTGGCAATTATCTTGTCAATATCAAGTTCGTCGTTGGTAAGGGTGTATTCATATTCAACGAATAAAATTCCCGTTGCGAGATAATATGCACCATAAAGTGCTCCTGCGGCAACGATAATTGCAATATATCCCGCAAAAACAAAAGCAACTGCGGAAATTATAAGTGCCGCAACAAATAAAAGTGCGCATAAGGCAAGGTCCTTACCTTCAATTTTTTTTGGAATAAGTCTTTCTGCAAATAAATCCATAGTAAATTCTCCTTTTCTTTCGTTGCCTTTCAGAATCCATACATGCATTCTGCGATATAAATCCAAGCCGATGGGTAATCAAAGTTATTATAACACAAAAATTCCCAAATTACAATAGTTCAGATAATATTTCCGTTACGGATTCTATCGCCTTATCTTCGGCAACCGAAGTTAGTTGGCAGGCACGAACATCCCCGTTTTTTATTATTTCCAGAAATCTTTTTGCCGCTTTTTCCGTTATGTTTTCAATTTTCACTCTGCAATGCTCTCTTTTTTCTCTTACGGAAAAGATAAAACTTTCTCCTTCCCGAATCATGGTATATTCTGCCTTTTTCATTAAGCTTTTCATAAAAATCCTCTTTTCCGTTTTCCGCTTTCATAAAAAGTCGCGTTTGTCCATAATAAACCCGGACAACATCTTTGTAAAGAACTTTTTTCGGGCATAAAAAAATCCCGCAAAAACGGGATTTTAACAGAGGTCTGAAAGCCTGTATTTAACGGGAGTCTCTGAATTTTTTCATATTAAATTTTAATCCATTTTTAATATCTCTTGTTATTTGGTATAACTTACCGCTTGAAGAATCACTTTGAACTGTGCTAAAATAAAGAAAAACCTCGGATTTTGTAACAAAAGGATGATTTTATGGCAAAGATTAATAAAAAAACAAAATTTATATTTTTTTCCGGCCTTATATATTCCTTTCTGATCACGGCAGTTGCCTATGTTTTTTATCGTTTGGGCTATGGGCTCTTTCCCTATGCCGCCAGAGAACTTGTTTTTGTGGCAGCGGAAGTTTTAAGCCTCGCCGCAATATTTGCATTTTTCATGGAAATTTTTATAAAAAGATTTGAAAGGTAAAAGTATTATAACACACCATTTCCGATTTTGCAATACATTTGTTATGCATATGCAATCAGTTTTTGTATATATAATTGTATTGCAGAGGTGATTGTATGAAAAAATTTAAGATTCCATCGGTACCGCCCACAACAAATAAATGTATTCGTTTTCCCAATGATGTAATTGAGAAAGTGGAAAATGCTATTGTAGGAACTAACTGTACTTTTACGGCTTTTGTTGTTGAAGCTGTACGAACAGCTTTGGAAAATATAGAAGAAGAAACAAAATAAAACGGATGTAGGTTTTCCTGCATCCGTTTTTTATATTAATAATTACCCTATAATACCTTGTCATTCTTCGCTTCCCCTCTATTGTCATTCTGAGCCGTAGGCGAAGAATCCCTCGACAAGCTCTTTCTTCAGCTTCATGCACATCAAGAGATTCTTCGGGCGAAGCCCTCAGAATGACAGGAAACAGAAAACGGCGGCACACCGCTGTCATTCTTCGCTTCTCCCCTATTGTCATTCTGAGCCATAGGCGAAGCCCTCGACAACCTTCTTCTTAAACTTCATGCACATCAAGAGATTCTTCGGGCGAAGCCCTCAGAATGACATAAAAAGGAAAACGGTGGCATACCGCTGTCATTCTTCGCTTCCCCCCTATTGTCATTCTGAGCCGCAGGCGAAGAATCCCTCGACAAGCTCATGTCTTCAGCTTCATGCGCCTCAAGAGATTCTTCGTGCGAAGCCCTCAGCATGACAGG
>JAZRHF010000066.1:0-1998 GCA_045644565.1 Clostridia bacterium
TTTTTTTGCGCCGTATTAACGGAAAATATCAAGCCAAAACCGATTCATCCCCAAGTGAGGACGCCGAAGCACAGCCTTTTAATTATTCGTATATTCTCGGAACTCTTTTTCCGATATCGCACACAACCTCATAGTTGATAGTTCCCGTAAGGCGTGCAATTTCGTCGGCGGTAATTTCTTCATTTCCGCTTTTGCCGATTAAAATTACCTCATCGTCAACACATACATCCAAAGAAGAAGCATCAACCATAAACTGATCCATGCACACTCTTCCGAGAATCGGACAGCTTACGCCCTTTATCAGAACCCTGCCCTTATTGGATAAAAGCCTCGGATAGCCATCAGCATAGCCGCAGGATACGGTTGCCACCTTAATTCGCTTATCTGCTCGGAAGGTGTGTCCGTAGCTTACCCCTTCACCTTTTTCAACCCATCTCACGGAAGATACCCTGCTCTTCCATGTAAGTGCGGGAATTAAGTCAAGCTTCGTTTTATCCACCTCATCGGAAGGATAAAGACCGTAAAGAACAATTCCTGCACGGACAAAATCGCCAAACTGCGAATCAATCTCCATGATTCCTGCAGAATTTGCAATGTGAAACTTTAAGTCAAGTCCTTCTTTTTTAAGCTTTTCAGCAAAAGAAGAAAAACGCTCTGTCTGGATGTTCATCCAGGTTTTATCTTCCTCGTCCGCCTTGGCATAGTGAGTGAACACCGCCTCCAAAGACAGGAAAGGAAGCTTTGAAATTTCTTTTAACACTCCCACGTTATCCTCGCTCGGGAAAAAGCCGATTCGGCTCATACCCGTGTCAACGGAAGCATGGATTCTTGCCCTTTTTCCGCTCTTTTCGGCAACAGCAGAAATCCCCGCAGCTGATTCCATATCTGAAATTGTAAGGATAATTCCGTTTTCAATAAGCGTTAAAACATCCTCCATAGGTACGGGAGCAAGGATTAAAATATCCTTGGTTACTCCGGAAGCTCTAAGCTCAAGTGCCTCGTCTCCCGTTGCAACGGCATACATATCGGCGATATTTTCGCAAAGCTCTGCCATTTTGGAGGCACCATGACCGTAGCCATCTGCCTTTATAACGGCAACAACCTTTTTATCTTTTGCTTTTTTCCTGACTTCATTTAGATTATGGATAAGTGCCGCAGAGTTAACTACGGCACAAATACGTCTGGTCATAACAACCCTTCTTACTTTAGCTGAATTATTTCTTCCGAATTCGGAATTGATGCAATTTCGTTTTTAACCGACTTTAATACAAAATGAGTTTCGGTTGCACCCACACCCTCCATACTTTTTATCTCACGGTGAATACGCTCCAAACTGTCGGAGGAATCCGTCAGAATCTTAAGCAGAAAATCGTGCTTTCCCGTTAAATAATAGCAGGACTGAATGTGCTCGCTTTCCTTTATCATTTCAACAAAGCTGTCGTAAAATTTAGGATGCTCAAGACTTACATCCATCATTGCAATTAAATCGTTTCCCAAAATTTTCTGATTTAATGTAATGGTGTAGGATTCGATTATTCCCGCCCCTTCCATTTTTTTGATACGTTCAATAATAGCGGAAACGGAAAGGTTTATTTCCTTTGCAATGTCAGACGCCTTCATTCTTGCATTTTTCTTAAGGCAGGATAAAATCGCATAGTCGGTTTTATCAAGTAACTTTTCCATTATATCACACACCTAATCCGTAATCGAATCTGTGCTGTGTAAATCTGTTTACGGCACTTCCCGTCATTTTGATTTCAATTTTGTTTACGCCCTTTTTAAGATAAGGTGTCAGATAAAACTCGTGCTCGTTCCAAAGGCTGAAGCCACAGAGATTTGCATTTACAAAGCATTCCGCCATTTCCTCGCCCGTTATCTTAAGATAAATGTTTTCGGTTTCAGAAAGTGTAATTTCAGCTGAGTAGGTCTTAACAAACTTTTCTTCATCGTCCGAAACCAAAGTAAATTCGGGATTTACATAAACCTTGGAAGGCTCAA
>JAZRHF010000067.1:0-13130 GCA_045644565.1 Clostridia bacterium
TCCGACTTCAGTTTGACGAAAACGGAATCCCCATGATGTATGTGTTTTCCAATTGTGAAGGTTTTATAAGGACGGTTCCTTCGCTTATGTTCTCAAAAACTCATGCGGAGGATCTGGATACCGAAGGAGAAGATCATGTGGCAGATGAGGTGCGCTATATATGTATGGCGCACCCTATCATTCCTACGGTATATTCCCCGGAGGAGATTAAGGATTTTGATCCTTTGGCAGATAATAAAAAAATAGAAAAATATGAGTTTTTAATTAAATAGAAACAGACAGAAAGGAGTTGCGTTAACATATTTAAGGGAAATAAAAATACTTCAAAAGATAAAATAATAATGGCTTCTTCCATTCTTGAAAGGTATAAGCAGGGCAGGGCTAATCTTGAAAGCAGAATTGTTTCCGAGGAAAAGGCATGGAGACATCAGATGTGGCATAGTGACAATGATAATGAGGGCACAAGACCCGGCTCTGCTTATATGTGGAATGCGGTTGTCAACAAGCATGCGGATATTATGGATAATTATCCCGTTCCTACATTTTTGCCCCGAGAGGAATCTGATGAAGCGGAGGCGGAAATTTTAACGGACGTTGTTCCCGTTATCCTTGAACGGAATGAATTTGAGGAAACATATTCAAATGCGGCGTGGTACAAGCTTAAGCACGGAACAAGTTGTTACGGCGTTTTTTGGGATCAGGAAAGAGATAACGGAATAGGAGATATTTCTGTTAAAAATATAGACCTTCTCAGAATTTTCTGGGATACTACCGTATCGGATATTCAGAAAAGCCCCAATCTTTTTATCTGCGCAGCAATAGATAAGGAAGCACTTTGTGAAATGTATCCCGGTAAGGAAATAAACTTTGATAAAACCAATCTTACCGAATATGAGTCTGAGGATAATATAGACAGAAGTAATCAGGTTCTTTTGGTGGACTGGTATTATAAAAAGAGGGTTAAGGGAAAAACTGTACTTCATTTTTGTAAGTACACCGGAAGCACCATGCTTTATTCTTCTGAGGAGGATGAAAGGTATAAAGAAAGTGGTTATTACGATCACGGAATGTATCCTGTCGTGTTTGATACCCTGTATCCTGAGGCGGATAAGGTTACGGGACACGGAGTTATCAGCGTTACAAAGGATGCGCAGGAGTATATTGATTCTCTGGATTCTCTCTTGATGAATTATGCAAAAAAAGCCACCACTCCCAGATGGTTTAAGAAAAAGGATGTGGGAATAAATGAAAAAGAGTTTTCAGACTGGTCAAAGCCTTTTGTTTCGGTTACCGGAGATATTTCGGAAGAAAGGTTTCAGCAGATAACAATGCTTCCGTTAAACGGCATCTATTTCAGCATACTTGAAAGAAAGATAGCAGAGCTTAAGGAAATAGTGGGTAACAGAGACGTGAATTCAGGAGGAACTTCTTCGGGAGTAATTTCGGGCGCGGCTATTGCTACACTTCAGGAAGCGGGAAACAAGACAAGCAGGGATGCCATTAAGACAAGCTACCGTTCTTATGTAAAGGTTATACAGCTTATTGTTGAGCTTATAAGGCAGTTTTATACCTCTGAGCGTACTTTCAGAATTGTAAAGCCCAATGAAGATGTAAAGTTTATAACATATTCAAATAAAGGGATTGCAACAAGGGAAATAAAAGGGCCCGGAGGCAGGTCATTTTCTGACGATACAGGGGCTTCGATGAAAAGAAAGCCTGTATTCGATATATGTGTTAAAGCGGAAAAGAATAATCCTTATTCTAAGCTTTCACAGAATGAGACGGCAGGCAATTTGTACAAAATGGGCATATTTAATCCGGAAAACACAAGGGAAGCGTTGATTATGCTTTCGATGATGGATTTTGACGGAAAAGAAGAAATAATGAAAAAGGTTTCGGAAGGTTTTGAAAGTAAAGAGGAGTTTGCTTCAGGTGCATTTAAGGAAGACTTAAAAGTAACGGAAGGAGCGAATAATCCTTTGAATATTGCAAGGTTGAACTCCGAAAAAGCAGTTAACGGAAAAAGGATTTAACGGGAGGTTAATATGAGCGGAATTTTTGATAAAGAAAAGTTTGATGAAGAGTTTGAAAATAATCGTAAGCTTTACAAGGAAAATCCTGAAGAAGCACACAGAAGACAGGAGGAAAATGTTAAAAAGCTTGACGAATATACCGGAGGCAAAAGCATGTATGACGAAGGAAGCGGTGTATGGTATCTTTCTGACGGCAGACAGAGCGACAAAATTAGCAACGGCACTTTAGGAAACAGCTTTCTGGATGACACATTCAACAGAAAAAACACTTCATCGTATAAAGACTACGAAAAAAATCGAGAGAAATACTCGGAAAAGGAATTCTACTATGATGTAGAAAAAGATCCTCTTTACAAAAGCTATAAAAAGCAGTATACGGATAACGGAGAAAAGGTAATGGAAGATACTCTTGCCAAAGCCTCTTCCAAAACAGGCGGTATTGCAAGTTCTTATGCAGTGAGTGCGGCGGCATCTGCCATGAATGACTATATGAAAGGTCTTGGTGATGTTTCCATGGAGCTTGAGGATAAAGCCTATAAAAAATATGAGGATGAACTCGCCCGTTATCTTAAAAACATGAGCATAGCAGAAAGCGAAATGGCTAAAGAGGAGAAGGGCTGGGAAAAAAAGAAGGCTGAAATGAAGGAAGAAGCAGCAAAGAAAAAAGCCGAAGAGGAAGCTTATACCATGGCTTTGAGAAAATTTGAATCCGAGGGTAGGGAAGGCTTAAAGGAAGAGGACTGGAAAGCAATTTACAGAATGAATGGTTGGTACAATCCTTCGGATGGGAAAATTTACGATTCTGCGGGAAACAGTTATGAGGCTTTCGGAAAAGGAGACGATTATTCTTTTGTGCTTTCAAAGTTTCAGGATTCAGGATGGGAAAGTCTTTCTGATGATGAGAAAAGAATTGCCCTAAAGGAAGGCTGGTACGACATTAATACAGGTTATCTCTATGATTCTTCGGGAAATGCCTATGCTCCCCGATACAGCAATGTGGAAAGAGCTTTGGTAAAGTATAAGGCTAAGGGCCTTGAAAAGCTCAGCGAGGATGAACTTCTTACCCTTACTCATGCAGGATATAAAGTGAGATACGGTATGCTTTTGGACGACAGAGGCTATGCTGTATAAAATATATTGATTTTTAGAAGGAGATGTGATACAATGAGAGAAAGATATTTTAAAAGTTTCGGAGAGAATCTTTATCTTGATTCAGGAAACACCGAGGCGATAAAAGCGGCTCAGAAATATCTGAATGAGAACGGATATACCGACGGTTACGGAAGAAAGCTTGAGGAAGACGGAGTGTATGGAAAGAATACATATAATGCCGTTATAAAGTATCAGCAGGCAAATAATCTTATTGCGGATGGTCAAATCGGCGATGAAACATGGGATTCTATGTGGAGTAATGAAGCAAAAAAGTATGACAATATGAGATATGATGTTCCTAAGGTGAAACAGAAAACAGAATCAAAAGATGAAAGTTCAATTTCAAAAAACAGAAAAAGAGACACTTCACATATAGCACAGTTTTTTTATCATAATTTTAATGCTGCTCCTTCTGCGGAAAGCGAAGCTATGAAAGAAGAGCTTGAAAGACAGAAGAGAGATGAAGAATATATAAAGAATAATGGATGGAGTAATTATTGGACAACAGGGGGAAGTAATAGTAATTAGAGGAGGACTTTTGGATGAAAAAGATTTTGCTTTGGCACATTGTGTTGGGAGTTGTTTTCGAGGCGATGTTAGCCACCACTATGCTGGTTAAAAATGTAAATTATACACTTGCTTTACTAGTGGTATTTATGATTATATCAAGTGCAGGATATTTTTATTTAGGTACAAAGGAATGCACGAGGAAAATATTTGTTACAGCGGCAATTCTTTTGGGGATGACATTGGTGACGGCGTTTGCAATTAATCCTATGGCACGTTTTCTCAGTGAAAAAAGTTCTCTTGCAGCCCTTTTGTTGTTCCCCTACGGAGGAGCGGAATCGTTTATTCAGTTTGGAGTTTATCTTGCAAAAAATAGTATTCATTCAGGAGCTATTCTCGGAAAAATAGCACTGTTTATTCCTTCCTTATTGATTTTGGCAGGAGCTTTGGTCGAAATGTTAAGAGGGAAAAAAGTACGGGCAGACGAATAGATTCAACTTTAAGCAGGAGGACTTTTTAATGAAAAAGATTTTGTTTTGGCATATTGCTTTGGGAATTGTTTTTGAGGCGGTGTTAGTTACTGCGGATTTGGTTAAGAATGTAGATTATACACTTGCTTTAATAGTGGCATTTATGGTTACATCAAGTGCAGGGTATTTTTATTTAGGTACAAAGGAATGTACGAGGAAAATATTTGTTACATCGGCAATTCTTTTGGGGATGACATTGGTAACGGTGTTTGCAATCAATCCTGTGGTACATTATCTTAGCGAAAAAAGTTCTTTTGCATCGCTTTTGTTGTTCCCCTATGGCGGAGCGGAACCGTTTATTCAGCTTGGGGGTTATCTTGTGATGAATGAAATTTATTTCGGAGTTATTTTCAGCTATGCAGCATTGTTTATTCCTTCCTTATTGATTTTGGCAGGAGCGGCTATCGGAAAATATATAAGTGATAAATAAATGCTTATAATGAAAAACTCTTTAGACTAATTGAGTTTATCAAAGGAGGATTATTATGAAAAAAGTTTTGCTTTGGCACGGGATAATAGGGTTATATTTAAATTGTTTGATATACTTCAGAGAATACATGACTAATGTGACGTTGGTGCAAGTGTTGCTTATTATTAATATGATTGTGGCTTGTTCCGGCTATCTGTACTTTGGAATGAAAGAATATAAGCAAAAAGTATGGTTAACTGCAATTATTCTTGTTGCTATGACATTTGCCACTTATTTTATAACTAATCCTTTGATAAATGATATCGTTGCTGAAATTCCTGCTATGAGGTTGCTTAACTTGCCTTATGGTGGTGCATTGGCATTTATTCAGAGTGGATTATATCTTGCTATGAATGAATATTATTTTGGAGTTATTGTTATAAGACTTGGATTACTTGTGCCTTCTGCTTTAGTTGTTATCGGAGTGGCTATCGGAAAATATATTGATAAGAAACAAAAAGATAGCGCAGATGAAAATGAAGAAAAAAGTTCACACGAAAAAGTTAACGGATTTTTGAGAGGTAGCCTGGACTGGATAAAAGCTTTTGTGGTGAATTTAATTGTCGGAGTCTTTTTTTGCGGATGGTGGTTGTTGAATGAAAAGTTAAAATCGCCCGCAGATATGTATGTGTTAGTGGCGTGTATAATACTGATGCTGGCATATTACATTTTTGTCGGCATGTTTATTAAAAAGGTTAAATTTTATAAATTAGCGATAGTATATGTTTTGATGATAGCGGCTTCTTACTGTATGAAAGGGCTGGTATGCGGACTTTTTATCGGAGGACCTAATTTTATTACGTATTTCATACTAAGCTTTATGAGTGAAATAGTATCAAGTACTTCATTTATACTGATAAATGTTATTCCAAGTGCATTAATTCCGTTAGTTATGGTATTGCTTGGTAAGTGGATTGGAATGAGGAAAGGTAAAAAAACACGAACGGACGAATAGATTTGACTTTGAGCAGGAGGACTTTTTTATAAAAAAGATTCACTTTGGCTCTTTGCGTTGGGGCTTGTTTGTGAGGCAATGTTAGTTACTACTCATTTTGTTGAAAATATAGATTATACACTTGCTTTAACTGTGGCATTTATGATTATATCAAGTGCTTTGATTGGGAAATGTATGGATAAAACGAATCAAAGTGCACGGAAATAAATATAACGAGGGAAGGAATATGTTTATGAAAAGATGTAATGATTGGCTGAAGGTTTTTCTGGTGTATTTGGTTGTTGGAGTGTTTTTTTGTATAGGAAGTCTTTTTGCTGAAAAGCTCAGTGCCACGACTAATATGTATGTTCTGACGGCGTGTGTAACAGTAATGGTGATTTATTATATCTTTGCAGGCATATTCATAAAAGATGTTAAGGCATATAAAATCGTGTCAGTTTATGCAGATATGTCTGCTGTTCAATATTTAACAAATGGATTTATAAGTGAAATTTTTAATGGCGGACCCTACTTTATTATAAATTTTTTTGGTAGTTTTTTAGATGAAGGCTGGCAGGAAAATATTGAAAAAGTTGCATCTTATGTGTTATTTTCAATCATTGCGAGTGCGCTGATTCCGTTAGTTACAGTATTGCTTGGCAAGTGGATAGGAATGAGGAAAGGTAAAAACAAAGCAGTTATTTCAGAATAATTTAATTACTTAATATACACCTCGTTAAGAGGTGTATATTTTTTGCTTTTAAAATGTTTTTTGTATTATAAAGGGAAAAAGAAGATATACTATCTTTATTGAAAGGATGGTTGATATGAAAAAAATATTTGCATTTATACTCATTTTAATGATTATTTTAACAACAGTTGCCTGTACAAAAACGGAAAAAACCGGTTCGGTTTACTGGCTCAATTTCAAACCTGAAGCAGATTCTGCCCTTCAGGAAATTGCAAAAACATACACCGATGAAACCGGAGTTAATGTGAAGATTGTTACTGCGGCATCCGGTGGCTATAACACGGCATTAACCTCGGAAATGGACAAGAAGAATGCACCTACGTTATTTGTGGTGGGAAATATGGAATCCATTAAAACCTGGGGAGACTATTGCTATGACCTTTCGGGAACGGAGGTTTTTAATAATCTTAATCAGGATATAATTCTGTATAACGACGACGGAAGCGTAGCGTCCATCGGATATTGCTATGAGTGTTTCGGCATTATTGTAAATAAAAAGCTGCTTGGGGAGGCAGGATATTCCATTGCTGATATAAAGGACTTTGCTTCACTTAAGGCTGTTGCAGATGATATACACGCAAGAAAAGATACTCTGGGATTTGACGCATTCACTTCTGCAGGACTTGACAGCTCATCTTCATGGCGCTTTTCGGGACACCTTGCCAATATGCCTCTTTTCTATGAATTCAGGGATAAAAATATAAGCTATCAGCCTGAAAGTATTGAGGGAAGCTATCTATATGCTTATAAAAATATCTGGGATTTATATATAACCGATGCTTCCGTTACCGGGGCAAGTCTTGCAACGGCTACGGGGGATATGGCATCAGGAGAATTTAAGGAAAGAAAAGCTGTGTTTTATCAGAACGGCTCGTGGGAATATCAAAATTTGAAAGATGCAGGTTTTTCCGATGATGAGCTTTCTATGATTCCCATTTACTGCGGAGTGCCCGGGGAGGAAAACGCAGGTCTTTGCTCAGGCACGGAAAACTGCTGGGCGGTAAACAAGAACGCTTCAAAGGAAGATATTGAAGCAACACTTGACTTTATGAACTGGCTTGTAACATCCGATGCGGGAACAAAGTGTATGACGGAGCAGTTTGGAGCGATTCCTTATAAAGATGCTCCCGAAAACTCCAATTTATTTATAAAAAATGCGGCGGAATATGTAAACGAAGGAAAATATTCCGTGGCATGGGACTTCAGCTTTACTCCCGGAGTTGAAATGTGGAGAGTGGGCGTTACCGATGCTCTGACCAAATACAGTGCGGGAAAAGCTTCCTGGAGCGAGGTTGAAACGGCATTTGTGGATGGCTGGAAGCGACAGTATGAAGAGGAAAATCAGTAATTAAGGAGTGTTGTAAGTGAAGAAAACCTATACGGGAAAGAGGGACGGCCTCTCCTCAAGCCTTATAAGAAAGCCCATAGCCCGCATGGGTTGGCTTTTCGTTTTACCTACTCTTATTGCCTTTACAATAGGGTTTATATGGCCTTTTTTGCAGGGACTGTTTTTATCATTTACGGATTTTCGTTTGACAAAGGACTGGAAATGGACAGGAGTTTCAAATTATGTGAAAGCGTTTTCTGATCCGTCCTTTCTTAATGCCTTTTTCAATACGGCGGCATTTACCATAGTTACGCTTATATTGATAAATCTGATTGCTTTTTTTATAGCCTATGCCCTCACGGGGAAAATAAAGGGTTCCAATTTATTCAGAACGGTATTTTTTATGCCTAATTTGATAGGCGGTATCGTTCTTGGATATATCTGGTCGGTGATATTTGATTATATTCTGTCTTTTTACGGGACATCTATTTTGCTTGACGGAGCTTTAGGCTTCTGGGGACTTGTAATTCTTACTTGCTGGCAACAGGTGGGGTATATGATGATTATTTATATCGCAGGATTTCAGTCTGTGCCGGAAGATATGCTTGAGGCGGCTAAAATTGACGGGGCATCAAAAAATCAGACCCTTAAGAAAATTATCATTCCCAACATGATGCCTTCAATCACAATATGCACGTTTTTAACTCTTACAAATTCCTTTAAGCTGTACGACCAGAATCTTGCTTTGACAGAAGGACGTCCTTTTAAGCTTATGGCAGACGGAAGCACGGTGAAAACAACGGAAATGCTGGCTCTTAACATTGTTAATTCCTTCAGCTCCAACGTGACCAACAGAGGAGTAGGGCAGGCGAAGGCGGTTATATTCTGCATACTGGTTGTTTTGATTGGTCTTGTTCAGCTTTATGTTACGAAAAGCAGAGAGGAGCAAAGGTGATGAAAAATACCGGGTCACTGAAAACGGAAAAAAGAAAAAGGGCTGCACTGACCGTCCTTTTTTCTTTAATCAGTATAGCTTATGTAATGCCTGTTGTATTGGTTTTAATAAATTCATTTAAGAGCAATACGGCAATTAACCTTGAAACCTTTGCTCTTCCCACAAAAGAAAGCTTTATGGGACTTGATAATTATATAAAGGGCATGAGTTTCGGGAATTATCCCTTCTTAAAGGCGGTGCTGATAAGCTTTATCATAACGGTTTTGTCAACGGCTCTTATTCTTATCTGTACATCCATGACGGCTTGGTTTATAAATCGTGTGGGAGGAAGATTCGGAAAAATCTTATATTTTCTTTGTATTTTTTCAATGGTTGTTCCTTTTCAGATGGTTATGTACACTCTTTCACGAACGGCGGACAGCTTATATCTTAACACTCCGCTGACAATTCCCGTTATATATTTGGGGTTTGGTGCAGGACTTGCCATTTTTATGTTTACGGGATTTATAAAATCAATTCCTGCGGAAATCGAGGAGGCGGCAGTGATTGACGGATGCGGTCCGGTTAAAACATTTTTCATGGTTGTACTTCCCATGCTTAAGCCAACTCTCATTTCTGTGGGAGTGCTTGAAATTATGTGGATATGGAACGATTATCTTCTGCCTTATTTAGTCCTTGATATAAACGAATACAGAACCATTCCCATCCACATTCAGTATTTAAGGGGAAGCTTCGGAACTGTGGATATGGGAGCAACCATGGCAATGATTATGATAAGCATAACTCCTGTTATAATTTTTTACCTTATCTGTCAGAAATATATTATAAAAGGTGTGGCATCAGGTGCAGTTAAGGGGTAAAAAGTGGCTTTAGCCACTTTTTTTATTGTTGAAAAATCCTTTGGTTAGTTATATAATGTAATCTGAAGAAAAAGGACGGGGTTTTATGTATAGCTATGAAGATATAATCTCTCTTTCGGGACTTTGTGAAAGAGAGGGCGAAAAAGAAAAATTTGAAAAGAAGCTTGAAGAGCTCTTAAAGGCATCCTCAATTCTTAATAAGGGTAAGGCATTAAAGGGGAAAACCACTTTGAGAGATGATGCTGTAATTGCTTCTTTAGCCAACGAAGAGGCAATTAAAAATGCGGAAATGAAAAAGGACGAATTTATCGTAATTCCGGAGGATTACTATGAAAGGTAAAATAGAGATACTTAACGAAAGACTTAAGAATAAAGAACTTTCGGTAAAAGAGCTTACGGAATATTATCTTTCGAGAGCCGAAAAAGAAGACGGTAAAATAAATTCCTTTATAACACTTTGCCGTGCAGAGGCAATGAGTGGAGCAGAGGCTTCGGAAAAGCTTTTTGCCGAAGGGAAGGACAGCATTCTCACTGGAATTCCCATGAATCTTAAGGACAATATTTCGGCAAAAGGAATAAGGACAACGGCGGGAAGTAAGCTGCTTTATTCTTTTGTTCCGGTCTTTGATGCCTATGCTTATTCATGCCTTAAAAGGGAGGGTGCCGTACTTTTGGGTAAAACCAATATGGACGAATTCGGGATGGGCGCATCAAGTGACACCTCCTTTTTCGGAGAGGTTTTTAATCCGCTGGATGTTAAAAGGTGTATCGGGGGCTCTTCGGGAGGAAGTGCCGCTTCGGTTACGGCAGGCTTTTCCGTTTATTCCCTCGGCACCGATACGGGAGGAAGCTTAAGGCTTCCTGCATCCTATTCCGGAACTGTGGCTCTTTGCCCTACATACGGAGCGGTGAGCAGAAGAGGACTTATTGCATATTCCTCGACTTTTGACAGAGTGGGAGTTTTATCAGGAAGAGTTTCGGATGTTGCTCATGTTTTTGAAGCTATGAATACCCGAGACGAAAAGGATATGACTTCATCCTGCAAAGAAAGAAAAAGTGTACTTGAAAATATTGAAAAAGGTATAAAGGGACTTAAAATCGGCGTTGTTACATCGCTTTTAGAAAAAGCTCATGAAGAGACTAAAAAGTGCTTTTCTAAAGTTGTTAAAGCCTTTGAAGCCCTTGGAGCGGAAGTTTTGGAAATTGATATACCTTCCATAGAAAAGGCAAATGCCATATACAGCGTAATAGCTTTATCCGACGCGGCAAGTAATCTTTTGCGATATGACGGAGTGCGTTACGGAAAAAGCGAGGGAGGGCTTTGCGCCACAAGAGAGGGCTTCGGAGATGAGGTAAGAATGAGGATGCTTTTGGGGAATGCAATATTGACCTCGGAAAATGAACATTCTTTAAGAAGCAGGGCAGAATATGAAAGGCTTTGCCTTGAAAGAGAATTTGAAGAAGCTTTTCGCGTTGTCAGCGTTATCATATCGCCTTCGGCATATCATACTGCACCGGTCAAAGGAGAGATAAGGGACAACCTTACGGACGACTTTTTAACGGCACCTTCTGTAAGCCATCTTCCTTCGTTAAGTATGCCCATGGGTTTTTCTGAAAACGGGCTTCCTTTGGGACTTCAGATAATCGGAGGAAAGTTTTCGGAGGATACCGTCCTGCGATTTGCATATGCCTTTGAGGAGGCTTTTGCAGATTCGATTTACAAAAAAGGAGGGGAAGATTTTGAGCTTTGAAGCAATAATCGGTCTTGAAACCCATGTGGAGCTTCTGACAAAAAGCAAAATTTTCTGTTCCTGCTCCTCAAGCTTCGGAGGAGAGGCTAATTCCAGATGTTGCGAGGTTTGTATGGGGCATCCCGGAAGCCTTCCGCAGCTTAATTATGAGGTTGTCCGCTTTGGGGCTCTGGCTGGGCTTTCCTTTGGGTCGAAGATAAACAGTACATCCTGCATGGCAAGAAAAAACTATATTTATCCGGACCTTCCGAAAGGTTATCAGATAACTCAGGGAGAAATTCCCCTTTGCGAGGGAGGAAGCGTTAAGCTTTCAAACGGAAGGATAATCAATCTTGAGCGTATCCACATTGAAGAGGATGCAGGAAAACTTATAAAAAAGGACGGAATATTTTTAATTGACTGTAACAGGGCGGGAGTTCCCTTGATTGAGATAGTTACAAAGCCCGACTTCAGAAGTGCCGAAGAGGTGGCGGAATATCTTGAGGATCTGGCACTTACCATGAAAAGACTTAAAATTTCCGACTGTAAAATGCAGGAAGGCTCTTTAAGGTGCGATGTGAATATATCCGTAAGAGATTGTGACAGAGGCATTTTCGGGGAGCGTACGGAAATTAAAAATGTGAACTCCGTAAGCTTTATAAAGAAAGCCATAAACTACGAATTTGAAAGGCAAAGTGCCATTCTTTCGTCAGGAGGAAAAACGGAAAGGGAAACCCGTCGTTTTGACAGCGAAAGAGGAATAACCGAAGTTATGCGAGGAAAGGAAAATTCATCCGATTACAGATATTTTGAAGAGCCCGACATTCCGTCTGTGAATATATCGGAGGATGAAGTTTCCGCTCTTAAAGAAAAAATCCCCCCTCTTCCGAGGGAGGATAAAATGCATTATATCAGCCTGGGATTAAGCTATGAGGATGCCTTTGCGATTTCTAAATATGAGGCGTTGAGCAGGTATTTCAATGCTCTTATTAAAGAGGCGGAGGCTAAGTATATATCAAAAATTATTCTTTCTTCCGCATTTAAGTTCTGGGACGAAGAAAAAAGGGAAAAAGGTGAACTTTTGCCGTGTCCCGAAAAAGTTTTAAATGTTATTGAAATGATAAAAGAGGGCAGAATCGAAAAACGCTTTGAGAAGAAAATTTTTGATAAAATGTTTGAAACAGGAAAAGGTTTTTCCGAGCTTTTCAGGGAAGAGGATTTTGCATCTCTTTCGGAGGAAGAACTTGAAAATTCGGTAAATTCAGCACTTTCGGAAAACGAAAAGGCAGTTTATGATTACCTTTCCGGAAAGGAAGCGGCGCTTTCTCCCATTCTCGGGAAAGTTATGAAAGAAACAAAGGGAAGAGCCGATGCAGGGCGTGCAAGGGCTCTTTTGGAAAAAATTATCTGTTTAAAATATAAATCATGATGTTAAGATATCCTGCAAAGCTGACCCATAAAAGGTAGGGAATCATGAGATATGATGCGGTGTCTGAAAA
The DNA here is from genome assembly GCA_045644565.1 of Clostridia bacterium. Lineage (GTDB taxonomy): Bacteria > Bacillota > Clostridia > CAKSNL01 > HGM11501 > HGM11501. Next base: position 12,748 of record JAZRHF010000067.1, read on the forward strand.
GGGCTTGAACTTTATTATGCATATTAAAATCAGCACCCAGAGAATGAGTAGCCAGATAAAGGATGCAAAAAAAGCGTTCAAGTTAAAAAAGATAATGCTCCAGAAAAAGTTGAAGATAAGTGATGCGGCATAAACGGTTAAGGCGTTTTTGGATTTTTCCGGCATTGCTCCGCGGCGGAGGTATACAAGAGCCGAAGCGATTCCCATAAGAATGTATAAAATGCTCCATACTATGGGAAACAAAAATGCGGGAGGCGACAAGGGCGGCATAACGAACTTTGACTCAATGTCCATGTTATCCATGGTTAAGAGTACTGAAAGTCCTCCTACCGCTAAAGCGAGGGCACTTGATAAAATATAGGGTTTATACTTTTTCCACATAA
>JAZRHF010000068.1:0-10901 GCA_045644565.1 Clostridia bacterium
AAACGCACTTGTGCGTAGTCAGTAATATTAGGGTTATACCCGAAAATGAAAAACCACCCGCTATGCGGGTGGATATTTATTGGCGTGGAAAAACGGATGGGTGTCATTCTGAACCATTGGGGATTTTGGCATAAATCCCGAGGGTGAAGAATCTCTTTTCACAGCTTGCTTGACTAAAAATAGGATATGTGATAAACTTAAAAAAATGTATTGTATAAAAAGGTACAAAAAAGGTACGTCCCTCTTTGTCTTCCGTCCAAATGGTATGCATTGATTATTTAGGAGTGAATTGATTATGAAAAAAAGCATTATAAAAAAGTCACATTTTGAAATATTAAAAGAAATACTTTTAATGCCTGTATATTATTATGATGGCATGCTGATATCCATGCAAAATGTAAATGCTACGGTTTTCTTTGATAAAGCAGAAGCAGAGCACTTGAACAATCATTTTCATCTGGATTCATATATGGATTGCAGTCAATTTACTAAAGATGATTTCCGAATGATAGCTAAATATTTGTTTTATAGGCTGAAAGGTGAATTTCCCTTTGTTTCTCTTATAGTATATCTTATATATGATGAAGATGGCATGCCACTTATTGATTTTGGAGCCTGCCGCGAGGGAGAGCAGATATTTTATGATATTTCCGCAAATTACTGCGAATATTTTGTAAGTCATTCTAATATGTACATAGACGAAAATCATATAGTGCGCTTCAAAGAAGTAGAGGCTTTGGGCAAATAGAAGGACAAAAGGAGTGGGAAAATATGAAAATCGGAAAAACTAACAGCGAATTTCTTGAAAAAGAGAGGAAAGACGGGAAAAGGCGTCACACCGACTATGGGAAAATGAAGGCTCTCGGTTACAAAGCAGCGGATTTTCAGAATCTTGCATACGGCAAATCCTTTCTTATTGCAGAGGCAACCGATGATGAATTCGGAGAATATTTAACGGAAGAAAAGCGTCTTTCGGAAGAAGCGGGAATACAGATAAGTCAGCTTCACGGCCCCTGGCCCGTACATGATGAAATTGAAGAAGAACGCCCCAAAAATGTTGCGCATATGAAAAAATGCGTAGACGGAGCGGTGCTTTTAGGTGCGGAAACGGTTGTTTGTCACCCCGTAATGCCGGAGGGCTGGGGAACGGAAACAGATGCGAATTTTGCCTTTGAAATGAACCGAAAGGTGTTTTCGGAAGTGGGGCTTTACGCAAAGGAATTCGGCGTAAATATAGCAATAGAAAATCTGCCCTTTCGAAATATTTCTCTTGCAAGAACCGAAAACATAAGAAAGCTTGTTGATGAAATTGATATGCCGAATGTTGGTATATGTATTGATACAGGTCACGTTCTTTCCATGAAGCTTGACCTTCCCGAAGCTGTGAGAGTGGCAAATGAAAAGCTTTTCTGCCTTCACGTTCACGATAACCGAGGGGCGTGGGACGACACACATCAGGTGCCGTTTCTTTGCTCCGGTATATGGGAGGACTTTATGAAAGCCCTTAAGGAGATAGGTTATAAAGGTGTTCTTTCGCTGGAATCGGGAGCTATGGGATTTTATAAGATGCCCCCTCATCTTGCGGAAATGTTTTTGAAATTTGAAGCGGAAACAGCAAAATATCTCGCAGGCTTGATGGAGGAATAAGATTTATTGTAGGGGAGGGCTTTTCTGCCCTCCCGTTATTTTATCGTAGTAATTAAAACAGAACACAAAGAAGTGGTTCCAACTGTAATTTTTTCTTACATTATTATAGAAAATATAAAGGATTTTCTTATTTTACGTCGAATTTGATTAAATAAGCCTTATTTTGCATAAATCTAAATGAAAGGAATGTCTTTATGTATAAAAGAGTTTTACTTAAGATAAGCGGTGAAGCGCTTGCAGGTGCCAAAGGCACAGGTATTGACGAGGAAATCGTCGGACAAATCGGTAATGTCATTGCCGACTGTGTTAAGATGGGCGTTGAAATTGCAATAGTAGTAGGTGGCGGAAACTTCTGGAGAGGAAGAAGCGGAGAAAAGATGGACAGAACAAGAGCGGACCACATGGGTATGCTTGCAACTGTAATTAACTCCCTTGCCCTTCAGGATTCCTTTGAAAGACACGGAATCCCCACAAGAGTGCAGACTGCTATTGAAATGAACAAAATTGCAGAAAGCTATATAAGAGGTCGTGCAGTTCGTCACCTTGAAAAGGGAAGAGTTGTGATTTTCGGTTGCGGAACAGGTAACCCCTTCTTCTCAACAGATACGGCTGCGGCACTTCGTGCAGTTGAAATTGATGCAGACATCATTCTTCTTGCAAAGAAGGTTGATGCGGTTTATGATTCCGACCCTGCAAAAAATCCCGACGCAAAGAAATTTACAGACCTTACCTATATGGAAGTACTTGACAGAGGTCTCGGCGTAATGGATTCAACAGCTACAACACTTTGCATGGACAATGCAATGCCCATAAGAGTGTTTGGTTTAGCTGATCCCGAAAATATCAGAAGAGCAATAATGGAAGAAGAAATTGGTACATTAGTACATAAATAATAAGGAGGATTATTAAAATGGCAATGAACGAAATGAAAGCAAAAATCGAAAAGAGCATAAACTACTTTGAAGAGGACTTAGCTACAATAAGAGTTGGTAAGGCTTCTCCCAGCGTACTTGATAAAATCATGGTAAGCTACTACGGAACAGATACTCCCGTAAATCAGATGGCAACAGTTTCTGCAACAGATGCACACACTCTTACAATTCAGCCCTGGGATGCTTCCACATTAAAGGAAATTGAAAAGGCAATCCAGAAGTCTGAGCTCGGTATCAATCCTGCAAACGACGGTAAGGTTATCCGTCTTGTATTCCCCTCTCTTACAGAGGAATCAAGAAAAGAGCTTGTTAAAACTCTTAATAAGAAGACAGAAGATGCAAAGGTTAATATAAGAAACATCCGTCGTGATATTCTTGAAGTGTTCAAGAAGCAGAAGAAGGACGGAACACTTACAGAAGACGACATGAAGAATGTTGAAAAGGACGTTCAGAAGGTAACTGACGACGCTATTAAGGAAATTGAAACAATTGCCGCTAACAAAGAAAAGGCAATTATGGCTATCTGAAATGTTTTGGCGGAAGAAAAAAGATTTAGCGTCATTAATTGATAAAGAACATCTTCCCGCACACATAGGAATTATAATGGACGGCAACGGCCGTTGGGCGAAAAAGCGGGGCATGCCCCGCTCTTTCGGTCATAGTGCCGGTGCAAAGAAGTTTGACGACATAATTGACTTTGCGGGAAACTTCGGCATTAAGGTGGTTACGGTTTACGCTTTTTCAACGGAAAACTGGAATCGCCCCAAAGAAGAAGTTGATGCATTGATGACTCTTCTTGACGATTATCTTGAAAACGGTCTTAAAAAACTTGCCGGAAAGGATACCAGGGTTAAAATAATCGGAGATATTCCTTCGCTTCCCGAAAAGATCAGAAAAGGTATCGAAAACATTGAGGAATCTACAAAGGACGGAAAGTCCATGCTTGTGCAGATTGCACTCAACTATGGAGGAAGGCTTGAAATTGTTTCTGCAGCGAAAAAAGCTGCCGAAATGGTTAAAGAAGGAAAGATAGAGCCTTCGGACATTGACGAGGCGTTTCTGGCATCGCTTATGTATAATCCCGATGTTCCCGATCCCGATTTAATCATAAGGCCCAGCGGTGAATATCGTTTAAGCAATTTCCTCCTTTGGGGAAGTGCCTATTCCGAGTTCTGGTTTTCTGATATTTTATGGCCTGATTTTAAGAACGAAGATTTACTTAAAGCAATTTATGATTATCAGAAGCGTACAAGACGCTTCGGTGGAGTATAATTATGAAAAAGAGAGTTATTGCCTCATTTATCATGATACCGGCTGTGGTAGCTTTGCTTCTTTCGGGAAAGACAGCTTTGGTTATAGCAGCATCGCTTGTTGCCCTTGCTTCGGTATATGAAATTTGTGCGGCATACGGATTTAACAAAAAGGAAAAACTGCCGATACTTATATATATCATGTTATCGGTTTTCATAGTGGGTGTTGCAAAGTCCGGGGTTATTATTGATAAAACCGGGCTTGATGCCATTTCCCTTATTTTAACGGCTTACATTTTACTCGGATTTGTTTTAATGCTTTTGTTTAACGAAAAGGTTAAAATGAGAGATATGTTTTCTGCCCTTTTAGTAAGCTGCTTGCTGGTTTACTTCCTTGCTTATGCGGTTAAGATACGAACCGAAATGGCTCTTGGTGCAGAACTTTTGTGGGCAATTTTGGTAGGGGCTTGTTTCACCGATACCTTTGCTCTTTTCGGAGGAAAGTTTTTCGGAAGGAGACATCTTGCACCTAAAATCAGCCCGAAGAAAACCGTTGAAGGCGCAATTTCCGGTGTGATAGGCTCTATCCTTATGATGATTGCTTACGGTTTTGTGGTTACTCTTATAAATGGTGATGTGAAAGCAAGCTATGGTGCATTGGCACTTTTGGGGTTTGTTTCATCAATCTTTGCCCAGATAGGAGATTTATCCTTATCTGCAATTAAAAGAGAAGCAGGTATAAAGGATTACGGCAATTTAATCCCCGGTCACGGCGGAATTTTAGACAGACTTGACAGTATCATATTTGTTTCGCCCGTTACATATTATTTTGTTTTACATTTCCCCGTATTTTCTTAATTTACTCTTAAAGTTGGAGGGCTTGCCTTGAAGCGTGTCAGTGTTTTAGGTTCAACAGGATCAATAGGTACACAAACTCTGGATATAATAAGAAGAGACAGAGAAAATTTTTCTGTTTCTGCTCTTGCGGCAGGAAGCAATGTTGCACTTTTAGAAGAGCAGGCAAGGGAATTTTCTCCTGAGGTTGTGGCTGTGGCATCAACAGATGCCGCAAAGGAGCTTAAGGTTAGGCTTTCGGATACTTCCGTTAAGGTGGTTTCGGGAGAAGAAGGGATACTTGAAGCGGCGGCAATTGAATCTGCCGATATAACCCTTGGCGCAATTGTTGGTATAGCAGGGCTTAAGCCTGTGCTTGCCGCAATAGATGCAGGGAAGGATATAGCTCTTGCAAACAAGGAAACATTGGTTACCGCAGGTGACATTGTTATGGCAAGGGCAAAGGAAAAGAATGTAAAAATGCTTCCCGTGGATTCTGAACACAGTGCAATTTTTCAGTGTCTTGACGGAAGAAGTGAATTAAACAAAATTTATCTCACGGCATCGGGCGGTCCCTTTTTCGGTAAAAAACGTGATGAGCTTAAAAATGTAACTGCGAAAGAGGCTCTTCGTCATCCTACATGGACCATGGGTGCCAAGGTTACAATTGACAGTGCATCTTTGGCAAATAAGGGACTTGAAGTAATTGAAGCCACTCATTTATTCGGTGTGAAAGCTGATAAAATTGAGGTGGTTGTTCACCGTCAGAGTATTGTTCATTCAATGGTGGAGTTTTCTGATGGTGCCATAATTGCACAGCTTGGCTCTGCGGATATGAGAACACCTATAAGTGTGGCTCTTAATTATCCTTTAAGAAGCGAGGTTTCAGGCTCAAAGCTTGATGTTTTTTCAATGGGGAATCTTACTTTTGATAAGCCTGATACAGACACTTTCCGCATGCTTTATCTTGCTTATAAGGCATCGGAAATCGGCGGAACGGCACCTTCCGTATTTAACGGAGCCAATGAGGAAGCGGTTTCGGCATTTTTGGAAGGCAAGTGCGGATTTTTGGATATAGCGGATATGGTAGAAGGAGCAATGGAAAATCATAGACAAAAGACAAATCCCTCTCTTTCCGATATTTTTGATGCGGACAGGGAAGCAAGGGAGTTTGTAAAAACCAAATTTTGATTTTGTGATTTGAAAGGAACTTCTTATGAATATTATCTGGACAATACTTATCTTGGGAGTAATGATTTTTGTTCATGAACTTGGTCATTTTCTTTCGGCAAAAAAATTCGGAGTTCATGTTGAAGAATTTGCCCTGGGTATGGGGCCTGCAATATTAAAAAAGCAGGGAAAGGAAACTCTTTATTCACTAAGGCTTTTTCCCATCGGAGGCTATTGTGCCATGAAGGGAGAAAACGAAGAAATTAATGAGGAAGGCTCTTTTTCGGAGCTTAGCCCGTGGAAAAGGTTCATCGTTCTTGCATCGGGTGCGGCTATGAATTTACTCCTTGCACTGGCTCTTTTTATGGTGATATGCTTTTCTCAGAAATTTGTATATACCACTGAGGTTGGTGCGATTGCAGAAGGTGATGTTCCTGCCTCCGTACTTTCGGTGGGAGACGAAATTATAAAAATGGATTCGACAAGGATAAATATCTTTTCTGATATTTCCCTTAAAATGATGGATAACAACGGAGAAGCCGTTGATATAACTGTGCTCCGAAACGGAGAAAAACTCACTTTCACACTCGTTCCTTTTAAGACGGAGGCGGGGTATAAATTCGGTTTTAATCCTGCAGTAAAGGAAAATACACCGCTTACTGCCCTTAAGAACGGATTTTATGAAACTGCATTCAGCGTCAAGAGTGTTTTCTGGACGGTTAAGCGGTTATTTACAGGGCAACTTGGACTTTCCAATGTGTCGGGTCCCGTGGGAATTGCTACTGTGGTTGACGATGTGGTGGATTCCTCAATGCAGCTTGAAAATAAGGGACAACGTTATTATGCATTGTTCTTAAGTATATTGAATTTAATGGCTTTAATCGGAGCAAATCTGGGAGTCATGAATCTTTTGCCGCTTCCTGCATTGGACGGAGGAAGAATTCTTTTTGTTCTGGTTGAAATGGTTATAAGAAAAAAAGTTCCGGGGAAGTTCGAGGCGGCAGTTCATGCCGCAGGCTTTGTGCTTTTGATGTTGTTAACATTGGTAATTACCTGGTCAGACATAATGAAACTTTTATAATAAGTTGGAAGAAGGGATAAAGATGAGCAGAAAAACTTCAAGAGAAAATGCTTTCAAAATGATTTTTGCTATGATTACAAAGGGGGATGAAAGAATTCCCGACGGCTTCTATGAAGAAGCGAAGGATTCTGAAATCTGGTCCGGCAAGGAAGCGAACGAAGAGGATAAAAACTATATAGAAAAGGTTTGCCCCGGAGTTTCGGAAAAGGAAGCGGAGCTTGACGAAATAATAAAGAAGTATCTTAAAAACTGGACAATCGACAGAATAAACAGAGTTTGCCTTGCGGCAATGCGTCTTTGCATATACGAAATGCTTTACATGGAAGAAATTCCCTTAAAGGTAAGCGCGGCGGAAACTGTTGAAATCGTAAAGAAGTATGCCGGCGAGGAAGAAGGCAAATTTGTAAACGGACTTTTGGGCGAATATATCCGAAAGGAACATAAAAATTAATGGATCAGCTTAAAATGACGGTTTCCGAGCTTAATTCAAACATGAAAAAGTTGTTGGATTCAAGACCGGGACTTAAGGATATCTGGATACAGGGCGAAATATCCAATTTTAAAGTTAATATGCCAACAGGACACATGTATCTCACTCTTAAGGATGAGAAGAGTGTTCTTAAGGCTTGTATGTTCCGTGGCGCAAATCAAAATCTTCAATTTCGCCCTGAGGACGGAATGAAGGTTCTTGCTCGCGGACGTGTTACCGTGTATGAGCCCGGCGGAAGCTATCAGCTTTACATTGAGGAGCTTGTTTTAGACGGCCTTGGGGAGCTTTATGCTGCCTTTAATCAGCTTAAGGAAAAGCTTCGTGCCGAAGGGCTTTTTGACGAAGAACATAAAAAACCAATACCCGAGTATCCCAAAAGAGTCGGTGTAATAACCAGCGATACGGGAGCGGCGGTAAGAGATATTATAAACGTAATAAAAAGACGTTTTCGCTATGCTGATATTATTCTTTATCCTTCAAAGGTACAAGGCGAAGGTGCGGCAGAAAACGTTTGTCGCGGCATAGAATATTTCAACGAAACCAAAAGCGTTGATGTAATTATTGCAGGCAGAGGCGGCGGCTCGATAGAGGATTTATGGGCATTTAATGAAGAAATTACCGCCCGTGCTATTTTTGCAAGTGAAATTCCCATAATTTCTGCGGTTGGTCATGAAATTGACTTTACCATTGCGGACTTTGTGGCGGACCTTCGGGCACCTACTCCTTCTGCGGCGGCGGAACTTGCCGTTCCTTCCAAGGAAGAAATAGAAGACAAGCTTTCTGCGGGTAAGACCAGAATGAAAAACGCTTTACTTCAGGCACTCCGAAGAAGAGAGGATATGCTTTTATATTCAAAGAAAATGCTTTCCGGAGACAGATTTTTGAGTAATATCGAAAATATGATGATAATGCTTGATTCAAAAAGTCAGTATATGATAAAAAATACGGAAAACATTTTAAGCGGAAAAGAGAGAGAACTTGCAGTAAATGCTGCAAAGCTTGATTCTCTTTCACCTCTTTCCGTTCTTGCACGAGGTTACGGCATCGTTACCGACTATAAGGACAAGGTAATTAAAAGCGCTATGGAGCTTGATAAAGGCGTTAAAGTCGGAATTCGTTTTGCCGACGGAAGCGTTAAAGCACGTATTGAGGAAGTGTTATCTTCCGAAAGTGAGGGTTAATAATGAACGATTTTGAAAAAATGATGACAGAGCTTAATGAAATAACCGAAAGACTGGAAAGCGGAGAACTTTCTCTTTCGGAGTCAATGGCTCTTTTTGAAAAAGGTGTTGAGCTTACAAAAAAGTGCAGTGAGCTTTTAAACGAAGCAAAGCAGAAAATAGTAAAAATAACTTCCGATGCAGACGGCTCTGTAAAAGAAGTTCCCTTTGATGTAGAGGAAGCGTGATTTTATGGACTTCTTGAAAGAGCTTTCAAAAAAGCAGGAAAAGGTTAATGACTATCTCGAAAATTTAATAAATGGTGATGGCCTTCTGCAAAAAAGAATAACGGAAGCGATGAATTACAGTCTTTTAGCGGGAGGAAAAAGAATCCGCCCGGTTTTAATGATGGCTGTGGCAGAGGCGTTGGGAGAAGACGAAGATGCGGTGCTTCCCTTTGCGGCGGCTCTTGAAATGATACACACCTATTCTTTGATACATGATGATTTACCCGCAATGGATAACGACGATTTAAGAAGAGGAAAGCCTACAAATCATGTGGTTTATGGAGAAGCAATGGCAATTTTGGCAGGTGATGCTCTCTTAAACCTTGCCTTTGAAACGGCACTTTCTGCTCCCTTTGATGGGGAGAAGAAGCTTAAAGCGGTAGCATTAATGGGGAAAGCTTCAGGATATCTCGGGATGATAGGCGGTCAGGTTGTAGATTTGGAGGGGGAAGACAGAAAGCTTTCTCTTTCCGAGCTTAAGAAAATGCACTCCATGAAAACAGGGGCTTTAATAAAAGCGGCGGCAGAAATGGGTGCTGTTCTTTCGGGACAGGAGGAAAGTCTTCTTTCTGAATATGCAGAAAATCTGGGACTTGCCTTTCAGCTTAAGGATGACATATTGGATGAAACCGCAACGGTGGAAGAACTTGGTAAAAACATCGGAAGCGATTTGAAAAATGATAAATCCACTTTTATCAGCCTTTGCGGAATGGAGAAAACTGAAGCAATGCTGGAGGAAGCCACAAACAAGGCTGTTTCGGCATTGAAAAAAACAGAAAACAATGAATTTTTAAAGGAATTTGCAATGTATCTTTTGCAAAGAAGGTATTAATGATGGAGTTTTGGAACGAAGTTACAAGCAATAAGATTCTGATTGCGGCATTGCTCGGATGGATTATTGCTCAGATTCTTAAAGTTATCTGGGTTTTGATAGCCGAAAAGAAATTTGATATATCAAGAATTACAGGCGCAGGCGGTATGCCAAGCTCTCACAGTGCTTTTGTAAGTGCTATGACAACAGCGGTGGGATTTACCGATGGTTTTGGTTCTTCTGAATTTGCCATTGCATTTGTTCTTTCATTTATAGTTATGTATGATGCTTCGGGAGTAAGGAAGGCGGCAGGAGATCAGGCGAAAGTTATAAACGATTTACAGGAAATGCTTCATAAAGAGGTTCCTGTTTACTTAAAGGAGCTTTTGGGACATACCAGACTTGAGGTTATTGTAGGTGCATTTTTAGGTATAGCAATAGGTCTTTTGATGTTTTTATAATCATTTTTAAGGAGTGATTTTATTGACAGTAAGGGAAATGCTTGAAAAGAGAGAAAAGGAAACATTGTCTCCTTATGCGGCACTTTCGTCTGAGTCAAAGGGAAGGGAAAGAGAAATAACACCCTGCGACTTAAGAACAGACTTTCAGAGAGACAGGGATAAGATAATTTACACAAAGGCTTTTCGTCGCTTAAAGCATAAAACACAGGTTTTTATTGCACCCTTAGGTGACCATTACAGGACAAGACTCACTCATACTCTTGAGGTGGGACAGATTGCAAGAAGCATAAGCCGTGCCCTTTGTCTTAATGAAGATCTGACAGAGGCTATTGCCATGGGGCATGACCTGGGACACACTCCTTTCGGTCATGCGGGTGAACGTGCCCTTGCAGAGCTTGCAAAAGGCGGATTTCGTCATAATATTCAAAGCCTCAGAATTGTAACTCATTTAGAGGGCGGATGCGGAATCAATCTTACTCACGAGGTAAGAGACGGAATTCTTAACCATGTGGGAGCAAATTATCCCGAAACCTTGGAGGGCAGAATTTGTCGTCTGGCAGATAAAATTGCTTATATAAATCATGATATTGATGATGCCTGCCGTGCAGGTATCTTAACAGAGGAGGCTCTTCCTTCGGAGTGTACTTCTGTTTTGGGACACTCCCACGGAAAGAGAATTGATACAATTGTTCGCGACTGCATAAAGGAAAGCGGCAAGGACATTGTTTTGAGTGCCGAGGTATATGGGGCGATGATTGAGCTTGAAAAATTCATGTTC
>JAZRHF010000069.1:0-1849 GCA_045644565.1 Clostridia bacterium
AGTACACAGTACACACAAGCGGCATAATAAATACTATGGGTAAGGAAATAGCGAGCCTTCAGAATATAATTAATATTATGGGCAGAGAGATTGCGGACCTGAACGGGAAATTGAAAACGGGAAATTGAAAATGAGAGGAAGATGATACATGAATGTGAATGAAATTAAAATTTTTGTATGTACGTTTTTTGGTGTAGCAGGAAGCTTATTTACAAAGTTTTTCGGCGGATGGTCAGAGGATATGATAACGCTCCTTATATTTATGGGGGTTGATTTTATAACCGGACTTATCGTTGCCGGGGTTTTCAAGGCTTCGGGAAAAACAAAAAGCGGAGCTCTCAACAGCAAGGCCAGCTTTAAGGGGCTTTGCAAAAAATGCGTGATGCTTTTATTTGTTCTTGTGGCTTGCCGGCTTGATATGCTTCTGGAAGTTGACTATATCAGAACTGCTACGGTTATAGGCTTTATTTTAAACGAAGCCATATCAATAATTGAAAATGCCGGGCTTATGGGAATACCCCTACCTGATATTATCAAAAAGGCAATTGAGATTTTAAAAAACAGATCGGGCGGTGAATGATTATGTATATATCCGATTGTATTGAGCAGGCAAAGGCTCTTTTCCCTACGGAATACACTGTGGAGGAATACCTGAGGTGGTGCGACGAGTTATCCTCGGATATCCGGAAAAACTATGATATTGCTTATGACCAGATTACGGCTCATTCTCCGGAGGTTCTGCTTCCGGAGGAGGTTTCAGTAAATGAGATTGCAAAAATCATAGTGGACGGAAAAGAGCTTAAAAAAACTGATCTTCGGGATTTCGGATTTGAATATGAGTATGGGGAAAGAGGCAGAACTCTCAGGAAAAGGGACGGGCTTCCATCAAGCCTCCGGATTATCTATGCAGTGCCGCATACCGCTACCCGATACATAAACGAGGACGGCATAGCTGTTTTTGACGGAAACACATTTACCTGTGAAAAGCCCTTTCTTGTGGGAGATACCGTGAAAATCACCGACGGGGAAAAGGAATACACAGTGCATATTACCGATATGGAGGGCAATATGTTTTTCTATAGCGGAGAAGAGATTCCCCATGGCGAACGCAAGGTCGGTTTCTTCCGGGAAATCACGGAAAAAACCTTGATGCCCGCGCCCTATAATACTGCATACATAGATTTTGTCAATGCCAAAGCTGCATTGTATCAGAGGGATAAAGGAGCATATAGCAGTTTTATGGAACAGTTCAACGAAAAAATGAAAGACTACCGGATGTATCTTACAAGGCATATGCCCAGAGGGAAGAGCCGGTTTATAAACTGGTATTAGAAAGGAGTTGACGATTATATCTATGGAATTTATTATGGAATCGCCGCCGGAGCTTACCGGCGATACGGAAGAAGACCTGAAGGCTCTTCGCGACCATATTGCAGAGCTTCAGGACGAGCTTGAATACACATTCAAAAGGAGGCTTGAAAATGATGCAGAGTAAAATATCACGGGAGTTCCTGGCGAAGGCGCTTTCTGCCTTTGACAAATACAAAAGTGATAAGGATTATCTTAACCGCCGTGTGCGGGAAAACGACTATTGGTACAAGGCCAGGTACGGGAAGCTTATAAACCCCCTCAGCAACGAAACCGAGCCTGTAACTGCATTTATTTTTTCTACCATCGAAAATAAGTTTGCCGATGCAGTTGACAACTTCCCGGCGCCTAATATTCTTGAGCGCGAGCCGTCGGATCGACCCCTCACTGAGCTTTTATCGAAAATACTTCCCGTTCAGCTTGACCTTGCGGATTTCAAGGCGGCATACAAAACCAACTGGCGCCGTAAGCTGAAGCACGG
>JAZRHF010000070.1:0-20481 GCA_045644565.1 Clostridia bacterium
TATGCAAGCCCGAAGAAAGTATGGATTGGTTCCATAAGATGTGGAGCTATTCTGTTGAACTTTTCAGAAGTCTTGATATTCTCGTTCGTACACTTGAATGCTGCACAGGTGACCTTGCAGACCTTAAGGTTAAATCCTATGACGTTGAAGCATGGTCTCCCAAGCAGCAGAAGTATTTCGAAGTTTGCTCCTGCTCAAATCTCGGTGACGCTCAGGCAAGAAGACTCGGAATCAGAGTTAAGGCTGATGACGGCAAGAAATATCTTGCGCATACACTTAACAACACTGTTGTTGCTCCTCCCAGAATGCTTATCGCATTCCTTGAAAATAATCTTGAATTCGACGGCGAAAAATACAGCGTAAGAATTCCCGAGGCATTAAGACCTTACATGGGCGGAATGGAAAGAATTATTGAAAAATAATAACGCAAAACGGTGCAGCATGCTGCACCGTTTTTTATTCATAAGCTAAGCATATAATCTTTTATTTTCATTCCGGTCGCAGTTTTAAATGCTCTTCTGAAATATTTTACATCAGAAAAACCACATTTTCCGGCGATTTCCTTTTGTGAGAAATACCCCGATTCCAGAAGCTTCTTCGCTTCCTCTATCCGACGCTCATTGAGATATTGTTTTGGAGATTTTCCTGTATGTTTTTTAAATTTTCTTCTTAAAAAAGTTTCGCTGATGTAAAGAGATTCAGATATTTTTTCGGTGCGAAAATCAGAATTATTAAAGTTCTGCTCAATTATATCTATTGCTTTTGCAACATCCGAGTCGGTGTTTTCAGAAAGCAGCATTCCTTCCCTTGTAAGCTCCGATAAAATTTCATAAAAAAGTGATGCCGCCTTATATCTGTAGCCTGATTCTTTCTCGCTCCAAATCTTTTCCGCTTTTTCAAAAAGCGTTCTGTATTTTTCAGTATCCTCGCTTTCGAATACCACTATTTCATTTTTCACGGGAAATAACTCTTTAAAATGAAATACTATAAGTTCATCTTTTTCGCAAGTTCTTTTGTACTCTGCTCCCATAGGTACATAACATATGCTGCCGGATGGCGCCTCTATATTTTCTCCATTATATATAAAACGAGCGTTTTTTGAGTATAATCTGAAAGACAGGGCTGAATATTCTCTTTTTCTATTTAAGGATATCCTGGCTTTTTCTTTATAAAAAAGCACATCGAATATTTCTGCCGACAATAAATCGTGCATTAAACCACTCCTTTTTTACTATGGTATCACACCTTGTGCCGAAAATCAAGCTTTTTATCCCGTTTTTGCGGTTGAACAGTTCCGAAAAATATACTAAAATCATAATAAAAAGGAGGAATGATTATGGAAAGACGCGAATCTGCCCTTAAATATTTTAACTATCACAAGGATTTTTGCGATGATTATGTAAAAAACGGCATCGAGAAAAACCGAAAAGGTTTTGCTCGCCTCAACATTACCGATGAAGACGGCAAACCATTAAAAGGGGCTAAAGTCAAGCTTAAACAAAAGAGCCACGATTTCAAATTCGGCTGCAACATTTTTATGCTGGACGAATTTGAGTCGGAAGAAAAAAACAAGCTTTACAGAGATATTTTCAAAAAATACTTCAACTATGCGACAATCCCTTTCTATTGGTCAGATCTGGAACCGGAATACGGTAAGCCGAGATATGACAAAAACTCATTCAAGGTTTACAGACGTCCTGCTCCCGACCTTTGTGTTGAATACTGCAGGGAAAACAACATCAGGATGAAAGGGCATTGTCTTGCCTATGATACATCTTCTTTCACCCCTGAATATTTCCCCAGAGATATAAGGGAAGCAAAAAAATTTTACGAAAAGCATTTTGCTGAAATAGCCGAAAGGTATGCGAATGTAATTGATGATTTCGACATAACAAATGAGCTTTTATGCCCTACAACACTTATGCATACAAAGAACAGACCTGCAGTTTTGCGTGACTATGATTATCTTGACTGGCTATATGAAATCGCCTATAAATATTTCCCGTATAATCTCCGCTATCTCAACGAAGCTCAGAACTTAGGTGACGAAAGCTTCCGTGATAATCGTACCCCATATTATATGATGATAGAACGTCACCTCAAAAACGGCGGTAAATGTAATGCCATAAGTATGCAGGCGCATACTTTTGTAAGAAAAGAGCAGGAAGCGAATTTTGCCGGATACAGATATAATCCCATTTATATAGCAGCACAAAGTGAGCTTTATGCCGACTTCAAGCTTCCTATGCAGATATCGGAGGTTACCATTTCTGCTTTCGGTCTTGAAAATGAAGACGAAGAAATTCAGGCAGAGCTTTTAACCAATATGTACAAGATGTGGTTTGCATCACCTTATATGGAAGGTATTGTATATTGGAATATGGTTGACGGGTATGCCGCGTGGGCAAAGCCGGGCTCACTTGAAGGCGAAAACTATTTCTGCGGCGGACTTCTTCGCTATGATATGACTGAAAAGCCCGCAATGACCGCCTTAAAAGGCTTGATTGACAGTTGGCAGACAAACCTTGAAGCTACAACAGACGAAAACGGAGAGTTGGTTGTAAAAGGATTTTTCGGCAATTATGATCTGGAAATCGAAACCCCCAACGGTATTAAAACAGCAACATTCCATCTTGACAAGTTCTACGAAAGACCACATTTTATAAAATTATAACATAAAAACAGATGTAGCAATTGCTACATCTGTTTTTTGATTTCAAATAAATTCCACGGATATTCATTTTTAGGATTTGATATAAAATCCATTTCTTTTCCGTTAAAAGGATGGCGAAATGCTATGCGGTGTGACCAGAGTGCAACCTCGCATCCGTTATCCTTGCTTCCGTATTTTCCATCACCTGCCAAAGGCATTTTGCGGGACGCAAACTGAACTCTTATCTGATGGAAACGCCCTGTGTAAAGCCGCACGTTTACAAGGCTTAAAACGCCTTTTTCGGTTTTGCGGCATTCTATCAGCTTATATTCCGAAAGCGCTTCTTTTACACCTTTTCTCGCCTTTTTAACTATATATGCTTTATTATCTCTTGCGCTCTTATACAAAAGGTCTTTCATTTCACCGCTTTCATCAGGCTTTCCCTCTGTTATGGCAAGATATTCTTTTACAAAAGCATCCTTGTTCTGTATAAGCTCCGAGAGTTTCCCTGCGGCTTTTTCGCTTTTGGCAAAAACCATAACTCCGCCGGTATTTCTGTCAAGTCTGTGAACGGGATAAATTTCTGTGCCGAAATGATTACTCAAAAGAGAAACCATATCGCCATTGCCGTTCCCGTCACTTTGAGAAAGTACCCCCGGCTCTTTAACACATACAACCAAATCATTGTCAGAGTATAGTATTTCCATATTATTCTCCACATTCATAATCCAATAAATACACAGGCTCCGATGCATCATCTATACGGTAAAGCGCCGCATCACCGGGTGCAAGCTTCACAGATATTTCATCCGAACTATCATTCATCAGATTCTGCTTTCCGCAAGTTTTCGAAACCTCGTATATATGAGAAGGCTTCTTAAATTTAACGGTAAATTCCTTTTCCGTCTTGTAGTCACGGTTTAATACAAGGATGTACTTATTTCCATATGAGTCTGAAAATTCTCCAATCGAACATCTTTTTTCAAGCTTTTCCATATCAAAAACCGAAGATTCCCTTATATTTTCTCTGAAATGCTCATCAAAATAAGCATCTCCTTTAAGGAGGTCATCATCGTGATAGATATGTTCACTCGTAAGAGCCATAAGAGTATTACCCCAGGCTTTAACTGTTCCGAGTGCTTCTTTCAGTGCATCATAGAAATAGCCCTTTTCTCCATTCATTTCAAGAAATCTTCTCTTTTCAAGTTCTTTATCAACGCTTGCAATAGAGCCTGTTGCTCCAAAGCTTTGAAGTCCCTTTGCTCCGTATAATATTGCGTAGAAAATATTGCTTGTAATCATAGGATTTGTAAGCTCTTTAGGATATCTGTTAAGACGGATTGTTTCAAAATAGAACCAGAACGGAATATCTCTTTCAAGGCATTCTTTTCTCATTATCGCAAGATCTTTCCAGATATTTGATATATCAAGCTGTTCATCGGTATCATCCCTTACAGGACTTACTCCGAATGGGTAATAGTCGAACGAAACAACAGGAGGTTTTATAGTGTCAAGAAAATGCTTGACATAATCAGGGAACTTCCCGTTATGCCAGGTAAACAAACTATTATAGCTTGGTATAAGTATGGCAAGGTTAAGTAAGCCCGGAGCATATTTATAGAAATAATCCGTATATTTTGCCGCAAGTGCTACTGCATCTTCTCTACACGGTTCATCCCAGATATAAAATCCGCCGAGACACTTTTCGCCCTTGTATTCCCCGCTTACCTCTTTTACAATTCCTTCAAGTTCTTCATCTGTTTTAATACTTTCCTGAAAGCCGCCGAAACGTGAAAGATCCTGAATTATAAGTTTCATGCCAAGCTCGTTACATACCTTTAAGGCTTTGGCTATGGTATTATGATGTGCCCACCCGAGCTCTATCTGATTGTGATGTGCTTCTTTCAAGTTTGTAATAATTCTTTTTACGTCTTCAAAAGAAACCTCTTCCCTTTCAATTCCGTTAATCTGAAAAGTGGAAATCACAAATTCTTTCTGTCTGTAGCTTCGTAAGGCATTTCCTGCCGGCTTAAATTTTAAAGTTTTTGTTTCCATCTCGACACTCCTTTTAATTACACTCTGCTCTCGTGACAGGTAAGATATATTATCTGGTATTCTTTTTTTAAGGTTTCAAGCATTTCTTTAGCCTTCTCAATACGTTCTTTATCAAGATTCGTGAAAGGATCGTCAAGTATAACAACCGGCTTTTCCCCTTCAAAAAGAGCATCTACAAGAGAAAATCTTAAAGCAAGTGCCAATATATCCCTCAATCCGGTGCTGTAAGAAGACGACTGATGTTTCTCGCCATATTCTATAGTTCCGATATTAAGTTCAGCATCTATTTTGGCATTCTCAGGTGCAAGAAGTGTAGTTTTATACAGTTCAAATCGCTCTGCTAAAGGTCCTAAATACTTCGCCGTAAGATTATCCTTTGCGCTCTGAAGCGCCTCTTCGGTCTTTTCTATAAGCATAACCTTCTTTTTAAGAGCATCTGTTTCTTCTTCAAGAGTGCTTACTTCCGAAGTAAGTTCCGGTATTTTCTCTGTCTCGGCAACAATTTGTCCAAGTCTTTTTTCAAGATTTTTAATCACATCTTCCGTTTCATTCAAAACATCTTTTGCTGCCTCAAGTTCTACCGTTTCGGTTTCAGAGATATTCTCTTCGGGAATTCCGTTTGCAGCAATAAACTCTTTTAAAGCAATGCTCTTGGATTCGAAATTTCCTTTTTCAATATTTAATTTTTCGCATAATATTTTAAGTTCTTCATAAGCTTTTTCAGGCTCTGCATCAATAAAAGCTCCCGAGACTGCTTTAAGCTCTGAATATTTTGCTTCCGAAAGGTGTTCGCATTCAGAATACTTTGTCTTTTTCTCTCTTAATATTTTTATTTCTTCCGAATATTTGTAAAATTCATGAAAAGCATCTTCGCTATCTTCATCAAAAGGAGAATTTAAGTAACGGCGTGATTTCTCATCAAGAATTTTCTTCAATTCTTCGATTCCGGAATCATTCTTAAATATAATGGCATTCTTCTCTTTTAATTCAAGATTAATAAGCTCGTTATGCATATGGTTGATCGTTCTTATTGCCTCTTCGTGCTTTCCGTCAAAGTCGCTGTCGTAGGTACTAAATACCTCGTCAGCCTTCTTTACAGCCTGTTTTGCAAAATCAATCTCTGAACGGATTTTCTTATTATCAGATACATTCTTAAAAGCAAAAACAAAAGCGATAACAATACCTAAAAGAGCGAATACAGCTCCTGCTGCAAATAACTTCATAACCATAAGAATTATGCCGACAACCAAAAGAGCAGCTCCTGATATAAGCGGAATTAACGGAAACTTCTTTTCTTTAAGAAACTCAAGTTTTTCCTTTCCCTCTCTTGCCCTGTAATATATTTCTTCAAGCTTTGTCATATCAAAGTCTTTTTCAGAAAACATCTTACGCAAATTACAAAGCCTTTTATTTTCCTCTTCTGTCAGTAATGCAGATTCAGTTACAGCCTTTTTTGTTCTGTATTCACGCAATTCTTCCGCAAGAATTTTATATTCATCATCCGTAAGAAGCGCCCTTTCGTCACAATCCGCAACTGATAAGGCTTTGATTTCCGCTTCGCTCAGCTCTGAAGCTTTTTTTAAGGTTATGTATTTTTTGTATTCTTCCGAAAGATTATAAATTGCAGAAAGCTCAGCTTCTGTCGGAATCTTTTTTAATTCCGATTCATACTCTTTAATTTTCCGCTCTGCTTCCTCTGCATCTTTTTTCAACGTTTTATAGTGTTCTGCCTTTTCTTTTTCAGCGTATGACTTATGAAGCTTTTCAATTTTTTCAAAAAGTTCCTTTTTAAAATTCCTTTTTACTTGCAATTCGCTTTTTATTGTTCGTTCTGTTTCCAGAAGACTTTCCGAATGTTTCAAAGCTGCTTCGGCATCACTTTTTGCAAATTCCTTTTCTGCAATCAAACCGCTTGAGCGTTTATATTTGTTTTTAAGGTCCTTGAGTTCCTTCATCGCATTATCGAACGATGCCATATCATTATCGGCTTCGGAAAGATCAGAAAGCTTTGCATTTATATCTCCTGCTCCGCTAAGTTCAGATTCAATCTTCCCCTGAGGAACATACGTGCATTTTCCGTAAGACTCTTTGTTTATTCCGAAAATTTCGCAACCGATATTCTCGGAATAGTCTTTTGATTCAAGTCCCGTTTCCTCGTTATAAAGAGTAAATGTATCGTCTTTTTCTTTTTTGCCGAAAAAACGTTCCATACGGTAATTTTTTCCGTTTACTGAAAATATAAGGCTTCCTCCGAATTTTCCTCCCTGCCAGGGCTCATATTTTTTTCTGTCGCTGTCTTTTCCGCGTCCTGAGTCAAGGCCGTAAAACATCGCCTGCAAAAACGCCGCAAAAGTGGTTTTGCCAAATCCGTTATCGCGAAGAATTACGTTAAGCCCTTCCGTAAAATCCAATTTAAATTGAGAAAGCTTTCCGAAATTTTCAATATAACATTCTATAAATTTCATATCAAAGCTCCTCTCCCGAAAGCGCCTTTATACCAAGTTCTATAACCTGTCGCTTTTCCTCTTCCGTGTATTTTTCTGCCATAACAGTTCTTATAAATTCGCCCTTAAGCGATGCATCGTACATATAATCTTCCAAATTGAATTTTATTCCGACTTCATCATCCTCAATCTTAAAGGCAAAAAAACCGTTTTTATATTTATCTTCTATGTAGGATAAATCATAGCTGCACTCGATTGCTACTTTTCCGTTAAGTATCACTTTTACAAGAGAATCGCTACTAATCTTCGAAAGCTTATCTCCTACAATGCGGTCTACATCCGATGTAGTTTCGCATCCTTCGATATTTACGATTACTTCTTCTACACATCGGCTTCCGAAAGGTATGAATTCGTGGGAAAGCTTCCCATTTTCTGTAGTTATTAAAACAAAGCCTTTTTCTCCGCATTCATCGTAGCCTCTTCCGTCCACGCAGCCTGAATACACCCAGATTCCCCTTGTATCAATAATGCCTTCTTTATACGAATGAATGTGTCCGAGAGCAAGATAATCTATAAATTTATCCTTTAACAAAGGGAGATTGATAACCTCGGTTTTATCCTTGCCGACATACTTTTGCTCCTGACCGTGAAGCGTTACAATGTTGAGTTTGCTTCTGTCAAGTATCAAAGATTCGTAAAGCGTGCTTTTTCCCGAAAGATGGGAGCCTGTAATTACGACATCTTCATATTCGTAGCTTGTCCAGGAGTCTGCGAAAGTCTTGAAATTAAAAGGTGTTTCATCTTCAAAAAGCAAAACTTCCGTGTCGTGATTTCCTTTGAGATATAAAAAGTCAATTTCAGGATTATCTTTTATACAACTTCTTATAATATCCTTTGTTTTAACGGTTACGGTTTTTGTATCAAAAAGATCCCCTGCAATCAAAATAACTGAAACCTCATTATTTTTAGCATAGTCTACCATTCTTTCGAAGGTATGCAGGATTTCATTTTTTCTCATTTTAGCCTTTTCTTTGCTGAGATTGGTTTTCATAGCCGAATCAAGATGCAAATCGGCTGTGTGAATAATTTTCATAACATACTCCTAACTTTGTTACTTAAATTAGCGGGAAAATAAATCCATACCGGGATAATATATTTTTTAGTTCTTCATATTCTTCATCGGTTAAGTCAAAATACTTTTTTTCATTTTTGAAATAAACAGTTCCGCAATCATCTTGGCTTATCTGAAAGCAATCCTCGCTCAATGAAACATACACATTATCATTAACAGGACAAAGAGGCGGTTCATCATAAAGCTGTTTTTCAGAAAAAATTCGTGAAATAACATTAAAATCTTCAACAGAAAGTTTTTCATCAATTAACACGCCTTCAAGATTATAGAAAACCCTGCCTTCATTTTCTTTCAGCGCAACTTTACTATCTGAAAAAAATATCAAAAACAAAATTAAAGCCAGTAATAATAAAATACAGAAACCTGCTATTAGTTTGTTCTTCATATTTATCCTCCGCAATAATTTTTATTTACGTTAGTTTTATAATAACCGGAAGTAACGTTTCAGCAGAAAAGTTTATCTTTATAAACTTTCCGTCTTTTTCGAATTCACATTCCTTCCAGTTTCCTTTTTCATCAAGGTATAATACGTTATTTATCTCTTTATTTACAAAAAGCTTAAGTTCATCCATAGTGTCAAAACCTGTATTTATAATTGAAGCAAATAAAGAGCCGTCTTCCATTTCCGCTGCTTTAACATATACTTCATCGTCACCTTCAAGATACAGCGGAATCGAATCGTTATCTTTTAGAATCTTTACAAGCTGTGCTTTTCTTGTTTCGTTTAAGAAGGAAAATCCCTCTCCAAAGGTAAATGGGGCCTTCGGCGTTCCTGCGAAAACAGTTATTACGCCACCAAGCTCATTTTTATATATGGTACATCCGGGAAAAAGAGGAATCTCTTCTTTGCCGTTATGTAAGTGATAACACATAGAATCTGCAACAACGTCGTCATTTTCAGGAATAAGTTCCATTGTTTCCATCTGGCGACTCATATTGCAGCCGTTACCAATATATTTTTCAAAGCTCAAATTAACGCCGGACCACGCTTTCACATTCACTCCGAGATATTTGCCGAAGCCTCGTGCAATCAGCACTTTCGCACCCCTTGATGAAAGCACAGCTTTACCTGAAAGAATCTTTATCATATCTTCATCCGAGAAATTTTCTATATCTTCCGAGTCAATAAATACTGTTTCGGATACTTTTGAAGAATAGAAAAGCGGAATGCCCATTCTCTCAAGTGCACAAGTTGCCCAACAAGCGCTTTTTCCAAATTCATTTCCGTAACCGTATGTAACAACGTTGGAAAGTAACATATTACAGCCTTTCCATTTAAGCTTCGGTACAATTTCAGTTATTTTCTCGTAAAATCCGCTGTATTTTGCCAATGTTTCACGGTATTTCTTACCGCTGGCAGGCTCATAAGCACGAAGCCGTGTTATCCAATGCTTCGCTCCCGCAGCCCCTTCGAGTAAAGACATCACAAAATGCGCATGAAGCATGCGTGCCGACATACTGTATCGGTTTTGCGGGCAGGTGTCGGTTTCTGCTAAAATAACATCTACTTTATCGCCTAAATGTATTTTTTCAACTGCCGCAGGATAAGCAACTCTTCCTTGAATTCTGGCACCGGGAGCTGTATATACTGCATTGTTTATACGAACTGTAACGGGATTTCCCTTTCCTGCAAGTTCGGTTGCAATATCAGCCCCGAACTCGGCACTATGTCCACAGCAGCAGAAAACTCCGGGAATTGCAGGATTAACGCTGTCAATTGCTGCTCTCATAACTTTTGCCGTCTCAACTAAAGATTCTCTCTGTGTTTCTATAAAAGCATTTTTAATTTTAATGCTTCTTTCATCCCTGTCGGATGTGCATTTTAATACTTCTTCTCTTGTTATATTTTCGCCCACCATATCGCCGAGTCTTTTTAAGTGTAAAGGGCAAGCACAGCCTCTTCCGTCTCTTTCTATAAGGCGGAAATCATCATCTACCATTATAATCTTAGGCTTATGGGAAGCAAGAGTTTTGAAGCTGTTATATATGTATTCCCTGAAGCCATCATCATAGGGGCAGACTGTGAATTTTTCAGCTCCGTTTGTAAGACCGGTGTATTTCTGAAATTCAAAATCTTCATTAAGCTTATATCCATGACCGATTGTTGCCTGCGCTAAAATTCCGCACTCATATCCCATTTCAGCTAATCTGTCTCTGAAAAGATCATACTTTCTGCATAAATTTTCAGCTTTATCAATGGCAGGAATCCCTTCTGGCGTCAGCGTCATCTTAAATAACACACAGCTTGCAATATTATTGTCATACTGATATTTGATATCTTCACAAATTTCTTCAAAATGGTCTGTATCAAGAACTGAAATACTGTAATTTTGCATTCCTTTTTCCCCTTTGTACTTAATAATCACATTATATCAAATTTGCACTTTGTTTGCAATAAGTAAAATAAAAAAAGACGGATGCATATGCATCCGTCTTTATGTCAGATTAATTAGACAAGTTCAGCAAAGTACTTGATTGTTCTTACCATCTGGCTTGTGTAAGAATTTTCGTTGTCATACCAGGAAACAACCTGTACTTCGTAGAGGCCTTCTCCGATTTCAGCAACCATTGTCTGAGTTGCAACGAAGAGAGAACCATACTTCATACCGATAACGTCAGAAGATACGATTTCTTCTGTGTTGTAACCAAAGCTTTCGGAAGCAGCAGCCTTCATAGCAGCGTTGATGCCGTCCTTAGTTACGTTTTCGCCCTTAACTACAGCTGTAAGGATTGTTGTAGAACCTGTTACAACGGGAACTCTCTGTGCAGAGCCGATAAGCTTGCCGTTAAGTTCGGGAATAACAAGACCGATTGCCTTTGCAGCACCTGTAGAGTTGGGAACGATGTTAGCAGCACCTGCTCTTGCTCTTCTCATATCGCCCTTTCTGTGAGGACCGTCGAGAATCATCTGATCGCCTGTGTATGCATGGATTGTAGCCATGATACCGGACTGAATTGCAGCATAGTCGTTAAGAGCCTTAGCCATGGGTGCTAAGCAGTTTGTTGTGCAGGAAGCAGCAGAGATGATCTTATCGTCAGCTGTAAGTGTGTTTTCGTTTACGCTGAATACGATTGTCTTAAGGTCGTTGCCTGCGGGAGCAGAGATAACAACCTTCTTAGCGCCTGCATCAATGTGAGCCTGAGACTTTTCTTTGGAGCAGTAGAAACCTGTGCACTCAAGCACAACGTCTACATCGAGCTTGCCCCAGGGAATGTCCTTAGCGTCTTTTTCTGCATAGATCTTAAGAACCTTTCCGTCAACTGTGATTGTGCCTGCTTCGTCATCAGCTTCTACTGTGTGAAGGTTTTCACCAATCTTACCGCAGTAGCCGCCCTGAGCTGTGTCATACTTAAGAAGACCAGCAAGCATTGAAGGCTTTGTTAAGTCGTTGATTGCAACGATTTCATAACCTTCTGCGCCAAACATCTGTCTGAACGCAAGACGTCCGATACGTCCGAATCCGTTTATACCTACTCTTACCATTTTAACATCCTCCTAAAAAATAGTATACTTATTTGTTAACGGTGACTTTTTCAATCACCGGTGCAACCAAGGGTGAAGATTTTTCTCCGGAAGGACCGTATGTAACGTCTACCGAAGCAATTGCATCAAGCACATCATATCCTTCAACTAACTTTCCGAAAGCAGCATAGCTACCGTCAAGAAATTCCGAATCAGCATCGCAGATGAAGAACTGTGAACTTGCGCTGTTGGGATCGTTTGTACGAGCCATGGATATAACTCCTCTTACGTGGCTTATGGGATTATTTACCCCGTTCGCCTTAAACTCTCCCTTTATCTTCTTATCAGAGCCTGCTATACCTAAACCATCAGTAGAACCGCCCTGGATCATAAAGCCTTTATAAATTCTGTGGAAAACCAACCCTTCATAGAAGCCGCTTTCAGCAAGTTCTAAAAAGTTAGCAACTGTCTCTGGAGCATGTTCGGGATAAAGTTCCAAAGTCATGTCTCCAAAACCTTTAACTGATATTGTAACCATCGGATTTTCCTCCTCTGTTATTACTTCCGGTGCAGTATTCTTCGTGCAGGAAACCATAAATACGAGAATAAGTACCAAAATTAAACTTAATGTTTTTTTCATGCAAAAAAACCTCTTTTCTTATTATAACCAATTTTTGTCTATTTTGCAAGACCTATAATGCAAATTCCACAATAAAACTATTTCATCGTTAAATTTTTAACTCATTTTGTTCAAAATCACCATTTGCATTATATCTGCTGTCAAATTATTCGGAAATGTAAGGTGCCAATATATTTTTGATCCCTTCCTCATCAGGCAAAAGATGAGCACCGTACTCTATAGTAGGAAGCGTGAAACTGTCAAGCTGCGTAATACCTGTTTTCAAAACTTCCTCTGCATATGAAAGCAGACTGCTTATGCTTATATTACATTTCAAGGAATCCTTCAATGTATTATATATTTTCGGGACTGAAGCTATATATTCAGCATTAAATTTTTGTTCAATCAAGGCTGAAACAAATTCTCGTTGAACTTCCACTCGTTTAAGATCCGCTCTTTCGTAGTCTGCACGGAATCTCACAAGACCTTCTGCTTTTTCTCCGTCAAGAATCTGCCTTCCGCCCGGAATGTTTATAACAAGATCCTGATAAGGATCCTCGTAATAATATCCCTGAGGTCTTACATCAAACTCTACCCCACCCAGAGCATCTATAACATTTCTGAAATCTTTGAAAGTGAATATGACGTAATAATTAACAGGAAGCCCTGTAAGTTCTTTCACTTTATTTATGGTCAGCTCTGCACCGCCCATTGAATATGCGGAATTTATAAGGGCAGCCCTTCCGTCTATATAAACATACGTATCCCTCGGAATGCTCATAATAAAGCATTTTCCGTCGTTACTGTTATAACGGAAAAACAGCAGTGTGTCGGTACGCGTTTCATCCTTATCAAGTCCCATAATCAAAGCGTTAACAGCAAACTCACCCTCGCTGATTTCCACCTTATCTATTTCATCTCCGGTGTAAACCTGTCCAAAAGGAGAATCCATAAACAGCGCAAAACTTACTCCGAAATAGGCAATCACTATAACTAAAATAGCACATAAAGCTGTGATTAAAACTTTTTTTCGCATTTTATCCTCCGATTTTCGGAAGAACGTTTTGATTTATTTCAAACGTTCCAATTCTTCGTTGTTCTCCTCAAGCAAGGCAGTGAGCTCATCGATTTTGTTAATCAAATTTTCTAACTCTTCTGATACATCTGTCCCCTCTTTGGAGCTTTTATAAACAAGTTCGCCGATGTTTTTATATAAATCGCCGATCTTAATTTTAGTGTCTGGAGCTTTTACTTTAAGCTTTGTAAAAGACAATGCTTTTCCGGTGTATTTTACGGTAAGTTCCGCAGTTTTGTCTACTCCGCTTTTTAAGTTGTTTTTGATCTTCTCGAAATTTATTTCCAATAGTGCCACCTCCATAAATACTGTATATATTACATTATATACCTTTTTGTGATTTTGTAAATATTTTATTTAAAAATCATTTTACTTTATTTCAGCAATTCTCTGAGCTTAAGTTCTTTTGCACCATTATTTATGTCAATATCTCTTATATAAGAGAAGGCGTCTTTGATATCATATACCCTGTCTATTTTATCATTTTTTACTATTTTACTTGAAGATCCTGCTCCGCAAGCAAATATCGTCTGTACCTCTTCCATTATAGCAGAGTTGTATACAGATTCGAAACCTGGTTTGGCATATCCTATATTTTCAAGATTTCCCACGGTACTTCTTTGCTTATACATATAATATGGCAAATATCCGTTAGATTTTGCAAACTGCATTGCTTTTGAAATCATATCCTCAATATCTCTGCTGCAATCATCCCACGCTTTATTCTTGGTAATTTCTGCCGTTCTTTTCAAATACATTGTATGAACGGTGATACCTTCAGGTGACAACTCTTTTATCTTTTCAAGGGTAACAGCAAATTCTTCCGTTCCTTCGCCGGGAAGTCCTGCTATCAAATCAGAGTTGATGTTTCCGAAGGAGTTTTTTCTTGCAAGTTCAAATGCCTTAACGGTTTGTGAACTGCTATGATTTCGACCAATGGTTTTAAGCGTGGCGTCGTTCATTGTCTGAGGATTTATACAAAGCCTGTTTACGCCTTTGGTTTTGAGCATAGAGAGAAGTTCATCTGTTATCACATCCGGTCTTCCGGCTTCAACCGTTAACTCTACTTTATCAGGATTTATCGAAAAAGAATCAAGCGTTTCATCGATTACCTCTGAAAGAGCACCGATACCCAATGACGGCGGAGTTCCGCCTCCGAAATATAACGAACTTACACTAAGTCCGTACTCTTTGGCTAAATTCGCCATCATGACTATTTCTTTTTTTAGTGCCGACACATATTCCGGGATATACTTACTGTAAAGTGCGGCAGATTCTGAAATAAAAGAGCAATAACTGCAACGGCTTGGGCAAAAAGGCACTCCTATATAGAGACCTATACTGTCGGCTTTAATTTCGTTTATCAAACTTTGGGATTTTTCTGCTACCTCTATGCAGAAATCAGCCTTATCTTCCCTGACCCAATATTCAGAAACCAAAAGTTCTCTTATTTCCGAATAAGATTTCTCTTTGTGTAAATCTCTGCAAAATTTAGTAGGACGTATTCCGGTGAGAACTCCCCATGGTGCAGTTTTATCACTTAACTTTTTCATTGCGAGAAAAGCTGACTTTTTAACAGCATTCTTAAATGCTTTTATATCGGTGTTCTTAAACTGAAATATTTCTTCGGAGAAAGAATTTTCATTTTTTATCTGCGTTATAATTTGATTATCGCCATCAAATTCCGATATAATCTCAGCATCGGAATCTCTTTCAAAAAACAAGCAACCAATCTGTTCGACCGAATACCTGTCTTCATGATTAATAGTTTCTATTTTCATAAAATCATCTCAAAAAAGGATTTTCCTTTCGTTCCTGTCCTATGGTAGTAGCATCTCCGTGTCCCGGCAATACGGTTATATTGTCATCCAAATTCATAAGTGTGCCGAGGGAATCCATAAGGTTGTTGTAATTGCCACGGTCATAACGCCCGATACTTCTTCTAAACAAAGTGTCTCCGGAAATAAGGATTTTGTCACATAAAAGACACACGCTTCCTTCGGAGTGCCCCGGAGTTTCCAAAACCTCAAACTTATTTCCGCATATATCAATTGTTCGACCTAAAAGCTCATCCGCTTCAGCACTTATAAAACCATTACTTCCTAATCTTAATATATCATAAAGGCTTTTTTGATAATCCGAAAGCTTAGGTGCATCTTTTTCGCTTATGTAAACAGCAGCTCCGGTTTGGTTTCTGATTGCATCCGACGCCATGAAGTGATCAAAATGACCGTGTGTTAAGATTATTTTATCCACTTTCAAGTCTTTAACTTCCGACAAAATATACTCCGCATCGGCACCGGGATCTATAACACACGCATGACCATTATCAGAAATGACATAGCAGTTTGTCCCAAGCATTCCCACAACTAATCTTTTAACTTCCATAAAATCATCCTTTTAACTCAAGCTCTTATTACATCGAAAACTCCGGGAATCATATGAAGCTTCTTAGTTATTGCTTCAATCTGAGAACTGTCATTAATGTTAACTGTAAGATCAATAGATGCCACATTGTTTTTATTCATGGCATTAAGTGAGCCGATAGCAAGTTTTTGTTCAGAAAGACAAACTGTAATTTCAGCAAGCAACCCTCTTCTGTCTGTTGCATGAATAAGGAGATGGCAATCAAATGATCCCAAATCGTCTCCATCCCATTCGCATTCTATCAAACGGCTTTTTTCGTCATCGGTAAGAGAGTCCAATTTGACATTTATGCAATCTTTTCTGTGTACGGAAACACCTCTTCCTCTCGTGATGAAACCGATGATATCATCTCCGGGCACAGGGCTGCAGCATTTTGAGATTCTTGCAAGGAGATTCTCCTCGCCTTTTACAACAATACCATTTCCCGAATGTGAACGTTTTTTTGCCGCCGCTGCCTTTTTCTGCTGTGCGAGTTTTTCCTGAAGTTCCGCTTCATCTATAATGGCCTTAAGTTCATTATTTAATTCTATGAGTTTCTGTACTATTCTTATGGGGCTTGTAGTGTTACAACCCACACTGACATACATATCATCCGTTGTATTAAAGCTGAATTTTTTTAGCACGGTTTCTACATTAGCGGGAACTAAAACCTCAGCCATAGAAAAGCCGTATTTCTTAATTTCTCTTTCAACGAGTTCCTTTCCCTTTGCAATGTTTACCTCACGCTGTTCTCTCTTGAACCATTGATTTATCTTGTTTTTAGCAGAAGTTGTTTTGCAAAACTTTATCCAGTCCTGCTTAGGTCCTTTAGTAACCGCACTGGTAAGAATCTCTACAATATCACCATTCTGAAGTTTGTAATCAATTGGGGAAATTTTAGAGTTAACCTTTGCACCGGTCATTTTATAACCGATAGCACTATGAATTGCAAAGGCAAGATCAACAGGGGTTGCTCCTGCCGGAAGGCTTATAACACTGCCTTTAGGGGTGAATACGAATACTTCGTCGGAAAACATATCAATTTTAAGCATGTTAAGAAAGTCCGTTGTGTCAGTAACATCCTTCTGTATTTCCAACATATCACGAACCCAGGCAAGCTTTGTATCGTATTCGTCCTGTTTTCCTTCGTTTTTGCCTTCTTTAT
This sequence comes from Clostridia bacterium, assembly GCA_045644565.1. GTDB lineage: Bacteria > Bacillota > Clostridia > CAKSNL01 > HGM11501 > HGM11501. Next base: position 17,013 of record JAZRHF010000070.1, read on the forward strand.
ACTTCCAATGAGCAGCAATACCTTTTTCAGCAACCTGATGCATTTGCCATGTTCTTATCTGCACTTCAAAAGGATATCCTTTAGGACCGATTACCGTAGTATGCAGAGACTGATACATATTAGGCTTCGGCATTGCAATGTAGTCTTTAACTCTTCCCGGAATAGGCGTAAACATTTCATGCACCATACCGAGAGCGGCGTAACAGTCGTTTAAGTCTTTAACTATGATTCTTACTGCGAAAAGGTCGAATATTTCGTCAATGGACTTATTCTGAGCGAACATTTTTCTGTAAATACTGTAATAATGCTTCACTCTTCCCTTTATTTCACCTTCAATATTCATTTCGGAAAGTTTGATGTTGAAAAGTTTTATTATTTCTTCAAGATAATCTTCACGTTCTCTTTTTTTCATATGAACGCTGTCCGCTATTTCGTGATAAGCGACAGAATCCAGATATTTTAACGACAAGTCTTCAAGTTCCCATTTAATTCTTTGCAAACCGAGACGATGAGCCAAGGGCGCATAGACATCTAATGTTTCTTTTGCAATTCTGAGCTGTTTTTCACCGGGCATATACATCAAAGTACGCATATTGTGAAGTCTGTCGGCAAGTTTAATGATAATTACTCTGATATCCGATGCCATCGCGAAAAACATTTTGCGCACATTTTCAATCTGTCTTTCTTCGTTTGTTACAAAGGGAATTTTATCAAGTTTCGTTACCCCTTCAACCAAATTCGCTATAACTTCACCAAATTCGTCTTTAATAGTGTTATAGTCCGTCTTCTCAACATCTTCAATAACATCGTGCAAAAGACCGCCGGCTATACATTCAGGGTCCATTTCCAACTGTGCAAGAACAATTGCAACGCCGAGAGGATGAACAATATAAGCTTCGCCCGATTTACGCTTTTGCAAACGGTGTGCATGCTCTGCAAATTTGTAAGCTCGCTCAACAAGCGAGATGTCGGACATATATTTCTTCAGTTGTTCGCATAAATATTCATAGCTTGTTTCGTGAACTTCCATGTTTTTGCTCCTTTACTGTATTTCAATAACAGAAGTAACAATTACACCTTTATCTGTAAGATGTTTTCTTCCGGGCAGTTCTTTAAGTTCTACAAGAAATACTGCCTTTTCTACCGTTGCTCCTAAATCGCGTGTCATATCAGCAACGCATCCCATTGTTCCGCCTGTTGCCAAAAGGTCGTCAACAAGAACGGCTTTATCTCCTGCCTTAACCGCATCGATATGCATTTCAAGAGTGTCACTTCCGTATTCTAACTCATAACTTCCTCTGATGGTTTTATAAGGCAATTTACCGGGCTTTCTTACCGGAACAAATCTCTTTCCCAATTTGTAAGCAACTGCGGCACCGAGAATAAAACCGCGAGCCTCACTGCCGATGATTACATCACAGTTATCGGTATCAATTTCTGCTGCAATTCTGTCAATCGCTTCCTTAAATGCTTCTGCGTCATTAAGAACGGTTGTTATATCTATAAAGTCAATGCCCTCTTTCGGAAAATCCTGCACATGTCTGAATTTTGATGTTAAATCCATGGTATCAAATCCTTTCTCAAAGTAATATATCTTTAATGACAAGCTGCGGTTTTCCGGTGTAATCATTTATATCAACGTTTCCCGCAACGTGTATTTCCATTCCTTTATAAAACTTTTTTGCTAAAGCTCCGTAACCAAAAGCAATCGCATCGACGAAGCATTCCCGTTTTTTCAATGTGAATTTAAGATGCTTGCCTTCCGAAAGCTCTTTCATATCATAAACCTTCATGTTGCTCATAGCAAAAACAGGTTTTTCATTACCTGCTCCGCAAGGCTCGATAACAGATAGTTCATCCACACTTTTTACCGTTAACATTTCAGGTTCCACCAAAGCATCTATATGTATTTTTTTCACATTTGCATCAACAGGCATGTTTTTCTTTGAATATGCGTTAATTGCTTCTCTGAACGCTTCTTCCTCTTTTTTATCAATGCTGAGTCCCGCCGCCTGAGAGTGTCCTCCGAACTTAATAAGGTGTCCTTCAGAATCTTTTAGCGCATCGTATAAATTAAAACCTTCGATACTTCTTCCGGAAGCTCGTCCGATCCCGTCTTCATCATATGCGATGAGAATACAAGGTCTCACAGCTCTCTCTGTAATTTTAGCGGCAGCAATTCCGATAACCCCGGGATTCCACCCCTCTTTTCCCACAACAATTACATTGTCGTTCTGAAGTCCTTTTTGCTTTATGATTTCAATAGCTTCATCATATATTTCCTGTTCGTTTTTCTGCCTCTTTCTATTGAGTTCATTCAACTTTTGAGCCAAATCGGAAGCTTTGTCAAAATCTTCCGCCGTAATAAGATCAAATGCAAGTTTCGGGCTTTCCATTCTTCCTGCACAGTTTATTCTCGGAGCTATAACGAAAGCCACCGTTGTACTGTCGGTTTCGCTTTTAGATGCAGAAGAAAGAAGAGCTTCAATACCGAAAGATGGTTCGGAATTAATTAATTTTATTCCTTCAGATGCGATTTTTCTGTTTTCTCCGATAAGTTCCACCACATCGGCTATTGTACCTATCGATGCAAGTTCAAGATATTTTTCAGCTTCCTCAATGCCCAAAAGAGCACAGGCAGTTTTATATGCCACTCCGGCTCCGGCAAGGTTTGCAAAAGGATACATGCTATCCTTTCTTTTGGGATTAACAACCGCAGAGCAGTCAGGAATAATATCAGGACAATTATGATGGTCTGTAACTACTGTATCAATTCCTAATTTATATGCATATTTTATTTCTTCATAACATGCTATTCCGCAATCAACTGTAACTATCAGTTTAACCCCTTCTGCGTGAAGCTTATCTATAGCTTCAATGTTCATTCCATAACCCTCTGCAGTTCTTTCGGGTATGTATGTACAAACATCTATCCCAAATCTTTCAAGACAGTCCTTCATGATGGCGGTTGCTGTTATTCCGTCAGCATCATAATCTCCGAAAACGGCAACTTTTTCTCTGTTTTGCTTAGCCTTTTTGATGCGATTAACCGCCAAAGCCATATCAGGAAGCAAATAAGGGTCGTTCCATAAAAAATCACGGTTAATAAAATTTTCAGCATCTTTAACTGTATCTATTCCTCTTGTACATAAAACCGATGCTAAAAGATAGCCGCAACAATATTTATCCATAAACTCAGAAATCTTGCCATCAGGCAATTCCTGAGACTTAATTATCCATTTAACCTTACTCAAATTATCAGCTCCAAACTATTTCATTATATTATATCACTTTAATTGCATATTTTCAATAGGTTTTATAAAAAATCATTTAATTAACATGCTTAAATAGTGTAAAAAACATTTGACAAATTTCTTCAAAACAAGTATACTGTACTTTATAATCATTTAGGAGTTGAGTCAATTATGAGTTTCTTTCAGAAAGAAATCGAAACAATGCCTTTGGAGCA
>JAZRHF010000071.1:0-47685 GCA_045644565.1 Clostridia bacterium
CAACATCTCGTTTTCATATTGTTTTATATGTCTGTACTCTCTGGGCATAAAAAATCCTCCTATGGTAGTTTCTTTAATTCTACCATAGGAGGTCTCTTTTTTCTATTGTCCGTTTTTACCGGACTTGTGCAAAAAGGTTTGCCTTTTTTTAATTTTTAGTATATAATATAATTGATAACCGGAGGGGGATATTCGCCTTTCGGTCTAATTTCGTGTAAAAAACTAAAAGGAATGATTTTATGTATCTTATAGCAGGACTTGGAAATCCGGGAAAGGATTATGTTAATACAAGGCATAATGTGGGATTTGAAGCCATAAGTGTTCTTTCTTCATTTTACGAGATTCCTCTTAAAAAGGTAAAGCACAAGGCAGTATTCGGCGAAGGAAAGATCGGAGGAGAACAGGTGATTTTGGCTCAGCCTCAGACTTTTATGAATAACAGCGGTGAAAGTATAAGGGAGATAATGGACTATTACAAAATTCCTGCATCAAATCTTATAGTAATTTATGATGAGGTAGCTCTTCCTTCGGGAAAAATAAGAATAAAGCCTTCAGGCTCTGCCGGAGGACATAACGGGATGAAATCTATCATATATCATTTGGGAAGCGATTCTTTTTACAGAATAAGACTTGGAATCGGTCAGGCAAAGGGCGATATGGTAGGTCATGTGCTTGGAAGGTTTTCGAAGGAAGAAACTGAAATTATGATTGATGCCGTAAAGAAAATTCCCGATATCATAGGACTTATGGTGAAAGGAAGACCTGAGGAAGCAATGAATCTGTATAACAGATCAGAAGGTGAAAAATAAATGTCGGTATTTGAAAAAATCTTATCCGAATCGGAAGAATATGCGAAAATATTAAAGGCTGTGAAAAACGGAGGGACACCTATTCATGTCACGGGAATAACCGAGGCGGAAAAGGCCCATCTTTTATACAGTCTTTTTTGCCATGCAGGAAAAAAGATTTTTATACTTACGGCAAATGACCGCTCGGCGAAAAAACTTGAGAACGATATAAAGCCCTTTATATATGAAACTGTTCTTATAAAGGAAAAGGAACTTTCTCTTCGTAAGGTTGATGCAATGGGGCATGATGCTCTTTATGAAAGGCTTAAGAGCCTTTGTATGGTGGAAAAAGCACCTGTTGTAATTGCCTCGGTGGGGTCTCTTTTGCAGCTTGTAACTCCAAAAGAAGCCTTTGAAGCCGGTAAAATGGAATTTGTTCCGGGTGACGAATATGAGTTACCGGAGCTTTTGGAAAAGCTTACGGAAATAGGATATACAAGATGTGATACTGTTGAGGCTAAGGGAAACTTTGCACTAAGGGGAGGTATTCTTGATATATTCTCTCCCGATTCAGACTATCCTGTAAGAATAGAGTTTTTCGGTGATGAAATTGACACGGTAAGATATTTTGATCCCGAAAGTCAGCTCACAACCGAGCGGGCAGACAGAGTGGGAATAATTCCGGCAGAGGACATAGATGAGACAGGCTCGATTCTGAGCTATATCCCCGAGGACTGGCTTTTCTGTTTTGATGAGCCCCTGCGAATAAGTGAACAGGCAAAAGCCATAAGAGAAGAAGTTTCTGAAAGGGTAAAGACTTTATTCGAAAATGATTTACTTAAAGAAGAAAAAGAAGAATATATAAATGATTACGGAAAGCTTTTGGCTAAAATCGGAAAGAGACAGATTATATCTCTTGCAGCATTATCCCTTGCAACTCCTGATTTCAGACCAAAGGAGATGCTTAGCCTCACCGTTAAGTCAATGCAACCATATAACGGAAATACCGAGCTTCTGACAGAGGATATTTTGTATTACAGGGAAAGAAAGTTCAGAATTATTGTTATGGCAGGCAGCAAAGAGCGTATTAAAGCGGTGTCGGAGGTTCTTTTTGAAAAGGGGATAAGCGTTACAACTGATGATGGCGCACTTCCCGAACGTGGAGTGGTTTTGCTCATGCACGGAAGCTTTTCCGGAGGATATGAATACCCGCTGATAAATACTGTCGTAATAAGTGACAGACAAATGCTTTCCTTCGAGAAGAAAAAGTATAAACGTAAGCTTAAAAATGCCTCGGAACTTAACTCTTTTACAGAGCTTTCCATAGGCGATTATGTGGTTCATGAAAGTCATGGTATCGGAAAGTTTATGGGTATGCAGAAAATCAATGCGGCAGGATGCATTAAGGAATACCTGAAAATCGCATATCACGGAGACGATGTTTTATATGTTCCGGCAGGGCAGCTTGATATGCTCCATAAATATAAAAGTTCGCTTTCCGAGTCTGATACAGAGAAAAAGGGTGTAAAGCTTAACAGGCTTGGCGGGGCAGAGTGGAAAAAGACCAAGTCCAATGTTAAAAAGAATGTTTTGGAGCTTGCGGAAAAGCTGGTTAAGCTTTATGCAGAAAGAAGTGCACTTAAAGGCCACAGCTTTCCTTCTGATGATACATGGCAAAGAGAATTTGAAGAAGAATTTATTTACGAGGAAACCGAGGACCAGAAGCGTTCCATCGCCGAAATGAAAGACGATATGGAATCCGACAAGTGCATGGACAGACTGCTTTTGGGAGATGTGGGATTCGGTAAAACCGAGGTTGCCATGAGGGGCGCATTCAAGTGTGTCTGCGACAATAAACAGGTGGCATATCTTGTGCCCACCACGGTTTTGGCGGCACAACAATATTCGAACTTTACCGAGCGAATGAAAAATTATCCTGTAACAGTGGAAATGCTCAGCCGTTTCAGAAGTAAAAGAGCTCAGGAGGATATTATAAGGAGGACAAAAAGGGGAGAAGTTGATATTTTAATCGGCACTCACAGAATCCTTTCCAAAGATGTGGTGTTTAAGGATCTGGGGCTTTTGATAATAGACGAAGAACAACGCTTCGGAGTCGGGCACAAGGAAGCCATTAAGGAACTTAAAAAGAACATTGACGTATTGTCCCTTTCGGCAACACCCATACCGCGAAGTCTCAATATGGCGATGATAGGAATAAGGGATATGAGCGTTTTATCAATGCCTCCCGAGGACAGACTGCCTGTTCAGACATTTGCCATGGAATACAATGAGGCGGTAATAAACGAAGCAATAGAAAGGGAGCTTTCGAGGGGCGGTCAGGTTTATTATCTGTACAACAGAGTATCGGGAATTTACAAAGTGGCAGAGCAAATTAAGCAAAGCTTTCCCGATGCGAATATTGCGGTTGGGCATGGTCAGATGGCAGAGGGTGAACTTGAAGACATCATGATGAAAATGGTGGAAGGTGAAATTGACATCCTTGTATGTACCACCATAATAGAGACGGGACTGGATATCCCCAATGTAAATACCATAATCATTGAGGATGCCGACAGAATGGGGCTTTCACAGCTTTATCAGTTACGAGGAAGGGTTGGCCGTTCAAGCCGTCTTGCCTATGCTTATCTTACTTACAGAAAAGACAAGGTTTTAACAGAAATATCTGAAAAGAGGCTCAAAGCCATAAGAGAATTTACAGAATTCGGCTCCGGCTTCAGAATTGCAATGCGAGACCTTGAACTTAGAGGTGCAGGTAATATTTTAGGGCCTGAGCAGTCAGGATTTATGATGAGTGTGGGCTATGAAGTTTATTGCAATCTTTTAACCGAGGCTGTTGCCGAGGCAAGAGGTGAGGCGGTTTCGGAAAAAACAGAATGTCTTGTTGACCTTGATATATCGGCGTATATTCCGGAGAGCTACATTGAAGACGGAAATACGAGAATCCAGATGTACAAAAAAATTGCAGGCATCCTGGATCTTGCCGACAGCTATCTTGTGGAAGAGGAACTTGAGGACAGATTCGGAGATATTCCGAAGGCGACTAAAATGCTTATTGATGTAGCTATGATACGCTCGGAAGCAAGAAAAATGGGTATAGCTGAAATCGGAAAGAAAAACGAAAGAATCCTTATTTATCCCAATGAAAATTTTGGAAATATTCCCGAAGCAATAGCCTGCCTTAACGGAGTTTTCAGGGGAAAGGTTATGTTTGCATCAAAGGGCAGAGCGTGTATTTATGTAAGGTGCGGAGAACTTAATGAACCTGACACAATCGAGTTTGTTAAAAAAGTATTACAAAACTTGAAATGTGGCGAATGATATAGTATAATGTTATATTAGCAAAGAATTTATTTAACACAAGCAAGAAAGGAATGTATCAAAAATGAAAAAAACAATAATGATGATTTTAAGCCTCATGTTAGTGCTTTGTATGATTACAGGTTGCACTGTTGTAAATGTGGCGAAGGTTGGAAGCGTTAACGGGGAAGATATTCCTCTCGGAGTTTATAAGTATGCAATGAAAATTGCTGAAATTTACTTCGGTCAGATGGATGAAAAAGATGAACTCAGTGAAATAGCTTATTATGCGGCTTATTATTATTGTGACTCCTATACTTCTTCTTTGGTTTACACCGCAATTTCAGACATATTGGCTGAAGCAGGCGTTGCAGAGGAAGGAAAGAGCATTTGGGAAAAGGCTTATGGTGAAACTACAGTAGGCGAAGCCGTAAAGGATGCGGTTTACGAAGAAATCGTAAAGGCTTACGTATTGTCTGCAAAGGCCGCTGAAAAAGAGATTTCTCTTACTGCTGAAGAAACGGAATCTATCAGCAATATGAAGAACAATTTTTATTCCGCTGCAGGAAATAAATCTGCTTTTGATAAGAAGATTGGAACTGCAAATCTTACATCTAACCAGCTTGTAGATTTCTGGAGCAAGATTGCTTTGTCATCAAAGCTTTCATCTGCTATGGCAGAAGAGAATATAGTGACAGAAGAAGAAATAAAGGCTTACTTTGACGAAAACTATATGAGAGTTAAGCACATCCTCATCAAGACCGGTGAAGGCGGAGAAGCTACAATGGAAGATGCAAAGGCTGTTGCAGAAGAAATCCTTGTAAAGCTTTCTGAAGGTGAAGATTTTGAAGCAATCATGAAAGCTCAGTCTGATGACCTTGATGCAGAAGGTAATGTAAACGGCGGAGACGAAGGATATATTTTCAAGGAAGGCGATTTCGGAAATCCTGCATTTGAAGATGCATCCAAGGCTTTGGCTGTTGGCGAATACACAAAGGAACTTGTTGAAGTTAAGGGCGGAAGCTATGAAGGATATCATATTATAAAGAGATATGCTATGCCCGCAGGCTATTTTGAAGAAAACAAGGATAACCTTACTTCTGTAATTGAGGCGGCTATAGACAACGAAGCATTTGAACCTTATGTTGAAAGTGTAATCGCAGAATCTGATGCAGAAAAGAAGGCTTCCAAAATTAAAGGCGTAAAGCTTTACAGTGCAAAATAAAATATTAAGGGGCGTCAAGGCGCCCCTTTAAGCCTTTTCAAAAGGCTATCGGAGGAATGAAAAATGATTAAGAGTATGACAGGTTACGGGCATTTTGAAGATACCGTAAATATGAGAAAAATCAGTGCGGAAATCCGCTCTGTTAATCACAGATACACTGATTTTACGGTGAAAGTTCCCCGCCAGTACGGATTTTTAGAAGACGTTTTAAGAAAAGAAGCTTCTGAAATAGTAAAGCGAGGAAAGGTGGATATCTACTTAAGCATAGTTGATTACAGCGAAGACAGCGTAATGGTAAGTGCAAATAAGGAACTTGCAAAAAGCTATCTTTCTGAGCTTAAGGAGTTGGCAGAAACTCTTGGAGTTGAAAATGATGTTACGGTTACGGACATTGCAAGATTCCCCGAAATGTTTAAGGTTGATAAGCCTCCCGTAAACGAGGATGAACTTAAGGAAGATGTTCTTTCCGTGTTCAGAAAGGCTCTTTCTCTTTACGATACCATGCGTAAGGAAGAGGGAGCAAGACTTGGAGAGGATTTACTTGAAAAGGGAAGAATAATTGAGGACTATGTTGCGAAGATAAGAGAAAGAGCTCCCATGATTGTGGAAGAATATGCAAAGCGTCTTCGTGAAGGTATGGAAGAAATTTTAGGAAAGGTTCCCGTTGACGAGGGAAGACTTCTTAACGAGGTTGCAATTTTTACCGACAGAGTAAATGTTGATGAAGAAATGGTTCGTCTCGGAAGCCATGTGAAAGAGCTTTCTTCCATCATTGGCGGCAATGCTCCTGCCGGAAGAAAACTTGACTTCCTTGTTCAGGAGATTAACCGTGAGGTAAATACCACCGGTTCAAAATCCAACGATGTTACAACTACCAAAATGGTTGTTGAAATGAAGACGGAAATAGAAAAAATGCGTGAACAGATTCAGAATATTGAATAAGGGGAATTGATATGAAGATTATAAATATCGGTTTCGGTAACATTGTTAACGCAAATCATGTTGTGGCTGTTGTATCGCCCGAATCCGCACCTGTTAAGAGACTTATTCAGGATGCCAGGGAAAGAGGGAAGCTGATTGATGCAACCTACGGAAGAAGAACAAGGGCGGTTATTATAACCGACTCTGATCATGTTGTGACAAGCTCTCTCCAGCCCGACACAATCGCGCACAGAATTGATGCACCGGAGGAGGAAGAACAGGATGCCTAAGGGTAGTGTAATAATTGTATCGGGTCCTTCCGGAGTAGGTAAGGGAACCATAGTTAAAAAGGTTGTGGATAAGAGAGATGATATGTTTTTATCAGTTTCCTGCACAACAAGAGCTCCCAGAGACGGAGAAGTTCCCGGAGTGAACTATCACTATATTTCGGAGGAAGAGTTCAAAAAGCGAATAGAGGAAGAATATTTCCTTGAATGGGAATGTTATGTGGGAAACTACTACGGAACTCCTCTTAAGCCTATGCTTGATGCTATGGAAGAGGGAAAGAGTACAATTCTTGAAATTGAGGTTGGCGGTGCGTTTCAGGCAAAACGCCGTTATCCCGATGCGGTTTTGGTGTTTGTAGTGCCTCCTTCATTTGCGGAACTTAAAAAGAGACTTGAAACAAGGGATCAGGGGAACGAGGTTGCCCTTGCCGCAATCGAAAAGAGAATGGCAAGAGCTTTGGAAGAATATGAAAAAATTAAAGACTATGATTACATAATAGTTAACGATGACCTTGAAAAGGCGGTAAGCGACCTTGAAACCATAATCGAAGCAGGAAGGCTTTCGGTTAAAAACAATCAGGAAACAATTGAAAAAGTAAAAAACATATAAATGAATTTTGAAAGGAAGTTTTAATTATGATGATATATCCTTCTGTTGATGAACTTATGAAAAAGTATGACAGCCGTTACAGCGTTGTTATAGCTGCAGCTAAAAGAGCGAGAGAGCTTGAAGACAAGGAAAATCCCACAGAGCCTCTCATTCAGACAAAGTCCGAAAAGCCCGTTACCATTGCTGTTGAAGAAATCTACGAGGGCAAGATTGATTTTTCAAAATAAGTCATGACGGCGAAAGTTGAACTTTTAGCCAGAGTATCGGTGGATACGGGTCTTATGTCCCTTGACAAGGTTTTTGATTACAAAATCCCCGACGAGCTTAAAAGCACAATAAAAATAGGCCACTCTGTAAGTGTGCCCTTCGGAAAAACAAAAAAGAGCGGTATTGTGGTGGGCTTTACTGAGGAAGAATCAGAGTACCGCCTTAAAAACATTATAAAAATAACCAATGAAAAGCCTGTAATAGGCGAAAAAGAGATAAAGCTTGCAACTTATATGCAGAAAAGATATGTGGCTTCTTTCCATGAATGTCTTAAACTTATGTGCCCTCCCGGAACATTTTCCAAAGAGGATATAGTATTGCGCATAAATGAAGAGGCTGATAAGGATAACCTTCATTCCGTAAATCAGGAGCGTGTTTTGGCGTTTCTGGAGGAAGAGGGGAAGGAAGCAACGCTTGAAACCCTTAAGGCAACCTTTGGAGACAATGTAACGACGGTGGTCAAGGCACTTTGCGATAAAGGGATCCTTGCTAAAGAAGTTGTATCCGTAAAGGGTGTTGGCGAGCTAAAGAGAAAGTATGTAAGACTTATTAAGTCGGAGGAAGAATTTTCTGCTATTCTGTCAGGGAGAGCTTCATCGCAAATTAAAACAGCAAAGCTTTTGCTTAACGGGCCTAAAAGTCTTAAGGAGCTTTGCGAAAATGACTTTTGCTCATCGGCAGTGGTAAAGGCTCTTTGCGATAAAAAGATTGCAGAGGTTTATGAAGAAAGCGAAAGAAGAAATCCTTTTTCTGAAAAGAATGTTGAAAAGTCTTCGGATCTTGCACCTACAAAGGAGCAGGAAGCAGCTCTTTCCATGCTTGGAGAAGCCCTTGAAGAGGGGAAAAGTGAAACATTTTTGCTTCATGGCGTTACGGGAAGCGGAAAAACCGAAGTTTTCATGCAGGTTATAGGTCGTGTTCTGGAGCAGGGGAAAAGTGCCATTGTGCTTGTTCCTGAAATCTCTTTGACTCCGCAGATGACAGACCGGTTCTTGGGAAGATTCGGTGATAAAATTGCGATTTTACACAGTGTTTTGTCCCACGGTGAGCGTCTTGATGAATGGAACAGGATAAAATCAGGAGAGGCTAAGGTTGTGGTTGGCGCACGTTCTGCCATATTTGCTCCTCTTTCCGATATCGGTATTATTATAGTTGACGAGGAGCATGAAAACACCTATAAGTCGGAACAGTCTCCGAGATATGATGCGAGAGAAATCGCGAAAGAAAGGTGTAAGGAGCACGGAGCACCTCTTGTTTTAGCTTCGGCAACTCCTGATATAAAAAGCTATTATAAGGCAATGACAGGGGAATATAAGCTTATTAAAATGACTAAGCGTTATAATGAGGTCAAGCTTCCCGATGTTAAAATTGCCGATATGAGAAAGGAACTTTCCGAAGGAAACAGAAGTATGCTTTCTTCTGCTTTAAGAGAGGAAATTGAAAAAAATCTTGAAGCAGGGGAGCAGACGGTGCTCTTTCTTAACAGAAGAGGATTTTCAACCTTTGTTTCCTGTCGTGACTGCGGATATGTGGTAAGCTGTCCGGAGTGCAGTATTGCACTTACCTACCATAGGTCGGAGGAAAGCTTAAACTGCCACTACTGCGGATATAAAACAGAAGTTGTGAAAACTTGTCCCGAATGTAAGGGAAATCGCATCCGTTATTTCGGTGCAGGAACACAAAAGCTTGAAGACGAAATCAAAAAGAATTTCCCGGGTGCTTCCACAATCAGAATGGATGTTGATACCACCACAAGAAAGGGAAGCCACGAAAGGATATTAAAGTCCTTCAGCGAAGATAAAATTGATATCCTGCTCGGAACTCAGATGGTTTCTAAGGGATTGGATTTTCCGAACATTTCCCTTGTGGGAGTAATGGCGGCAGATATGTCCCTTAATATAGATGACTACAGAGCGTCGGAGAGGACCTTTGACCTTATAACTCAGGTGTGCGGAAGAGCAGGCAGAGGGAATAAGGCGGGAAGGGCTGTTATTCAGACATATTCTCCCGAAAACGACGTTATAAATATGGCTAAGGCACAAAATTATGAAGCGTTTTACGAAAATGAAATTGCATTCAGAGAGATGTTTTCTTATCCGCCCTTTTCGGATATAGTTTCATTTGTTTTCTCATCGGAATCCAATGAGCTTTCTGAAAAGGCATCAAAGGAATCCGAGAAGTTAGCCGAGGAATTGCTGAAAGATTTCAAATACACTAAATACGGTTCCATGCCGGCACCGGTTTCCCGTATTAAAGGTCGCTTCAGGTGGAGATACTGGATAAAAATAGATGCAGACGATAAAGTGAGAGAACTTCTTAAAGATATCTATATGGGACACAAGGATAAAAATGTGAGATTCAGCCTTGAAATCAATCCCGGAAGTATGTTGTAGGAGGATTAAAATGGCAATAAGAGAAATAAGAAAAACACCTGATGAGGTGCTTTATAAAAAATCAAGAGAGGTTACTGATTTTGACGGGAGACTCCACACTCTTCTTGATGATATGGCAGATACCATGTACGAAGCAAACGGCGTAGGTCTTGCAGCTGTGCAGGTTGGTATTCTTAAAAGAGTAGTTGTAATTGATACGGGAGAAGGTATTATGGAACTTATAAATCCCGTTATCGTTGAAACAAAAGACAGTCAGACAGGAACAGAAGGCTGCTTGAGCTTTCCCGGTCAGTGGGGAATTGTTACACGCCCCAACTACGTTAAAGTAAAGGCTCTTGACAGGTTCGGAAATGAGCAGATTTTAGAAGGAACAGAGCTTCTTGCAAGAGCGTTCTGTCATGAATTAGAACATCTTGACGGTCATGCTTTCATTGAAAAAGTGGAAAGATTTATTGATCCTGACGAAGAATAAGAAAGGGAGATTTTGATGCGTATAGGCTTTATGGGAACACCGGATTTTGCAAGGGCCCATCTTGAGGCTCTTATAAAGGCAGGACATGAGGTTTCGTTTGTCCTTTGCCGTGCAGATAAGCCGGTAGGCCGTAAAAAAATACTTACTGCACCTCCCGTTAAAGAGTGTGCGCTTAGTGAAAATATTCCCGTTTATCAGCCTGAAAGTCTGAAAGACGGTGCAATTTCTGATGTTCTTACAAAGTATGATCCTGAACTTATAGTGGTTGTGGCATACGGAAGAATTCTTCCGGAATATGTGCTTAGCTATCCGAAATTCGGTTGTATAAATGTTCATGGTTCTCTGCTTCCCAAATACAGGGGAGCATCTCCCGTACAGTCGGCAATAATTGACGGAGAAAAGGAAACCGGCGTGACGGTTATGTATATGGATAAAGGCCTTGATACCGGTGATATGATACTTAAGAAAAAGTGTGATATCGACATTAAAGACAATCAGATAACGCTTTTTGAAAAGCTTGAAAAGCTTGGAACAGAAGCTTTGATTGAGACAATCGAGCTTATTTCAAAAGGCGAAGCAAAAAGAGAAAAACAAAATGAAGAAGAAAGCAATTATGCTTCGATTCTTACTTCTAAAACAGGTCATATGGACTGGGAAAAGGATGCACTTACCATCCACAATTTAGTTAGGGGAACATATCCCTGGCCCTCTGCTTATTCCTATTTTGAGGGGGCAAAGTTCAAGATTACCGAAACAGAAGTTGTAAAAGGAACGGGGAAATGCGGGGAAGTTTTGGTATCTGATCCCAAGGCAGGACTTGTAATTGCTTGTAAGTCTGATGCCCTTAAGGTATTGCGACTTCAGGCAGAAGGCGGAAAAGAAATGAACGCCTGTGACTATTTAAGAGGTCACAGCATAGAGGTTGGAAAGACCTTTGATAAATATACCGAAGAGGTATAAGTTATGGATAAAATAAGACAAACCGCACTTTTGATTCTTGCAGATATAGATATTAAAGGTGCATATATGAACCTTCTTATTGATGAAAGGCTTAAAAAGGAAAGAATCACGGGAAAGGATGCTTCGTTTTTAAGCGAAATAGTCAGAGGAACGGTGAGAAACCGCATATATCTTGATTATGTGATTTCGAAATATTCGAAAATAAAGCTTAAAAAAATTTCCGTGATGATTTTAAACATTCTGAGAATGGGACTTTATCAGATTATATTCATGGATAAGGTTCCTTCTTCTGCGGCGGTAAACGAAAGTGTTGCCCTTGCTAAAAGATACGGACATCAGTCTTCATCGGGGTTTGTTAATGCCGTTTTAAGAAATGCTTCTAAGGGAGGAGAGGTTTCTCTTCCTGATGATGAAGCGGAAAGGCTGTCGGTTAAATATTCCTATCCCTTATGGATGGTTAAAAGATTTTTAGAGGATTTCGGAAGAGAGCGAACAGAAAATCTTCTTTCGGCAGGTAATGGGAAAGCGGAAACTGTTATAAGGGCAAACACTCTTAAAATTTCAGCTGATGAACTCTGTTTGAGACTTTCGGATTCGGTGATTGAAAAAGACGGAAATATGATAACGCTTAAAAACAGCGGAAGTATTTCTGAAATCGAAGGCTTTTCTGAAGGGCTTTTTACAGTGCAGGCAAAGCCTTTTGAAAAAACAGCTGAGCTTTTAGAGGTTGAACCCGGAATGACTGTTCTGGATGCCTGTGCGGCACCCGGAGGAAAAACCACATATATTGCAGAGCTCATGGAAGATAAAGGTGAAATTTATGCCTGTGACATTTATGAGCATAAGCTTTCGCTTATCAACCAAGCATCGGAAAGACTTTCAGTGCATATAGTTAAAACAAGTATTCATGATGCTTCATTGGTAAATGAAGAGCTTAAAGGTAAGTGTGACAGAGTTCTTTTGGACGTACCATGCTCAGGGCTTGGCATTATAAGAAGAAGACCGGATATTAAATGGAACAGAAAAGAGGATGAGGAATTTTCGGCACTTCAGCTTAAAATTCTTGAAAGTCAGAGTCTTGCCTTAAAAAGCGGAGGAATTTTGGTTTACAGCACCTGTTCCATAGATAAAAGAGAAAATGAGGAAGTTGTTAAAGCTTTTTTGGCTTCTCATAAGGAATTTTCCTTGATGCCCTTTGAGGGTGGAGAAGCGGGATATAAAACGTGGTATCCCGATACGGATAATACGGACGGAGCATTTATCTGCCGTATGAAGAAAAATTAAGAAAAGAGGTGAGCGGAATGAATCTTGCGGATTTGACCGTAGAAGAAATAGGAAAAGAACTTAATATTCAGAACTATAAGGCAAAGCAGCTTTATAAATGGATAAGACGCGGAGTTACCGATGTTGATAAAATGACTGATCTTCCGCTCAGCTTAAGGGAAAAGCTTAAGTCGGAATATGAGCTTTGTTTCCCTGAAGTCTATATGAAGTTTTCATCAAAGCTTGATGAAACGGTTAAATATTTGATAAGACTTTCTGACGGAAATATAGTGGAATCTGTTCTGATGAGTTATGAACACGGAAAAAGCATTTGTATATCCACTCAGGTGGGTTGCAGAATGGGATGTGCTTTTTGTGCATCGACCATGGACGGGCTTATAAGAAATCTTACATCTTCGGAAATAGAAGGGCAGATAAGAGCGGTATCATCTGATGCGGATGTGAGAATTTCAAATGTTGTATTGATGGGAATCGGCGAGCCGCTTGATAATTACGACAATGTGATAAAGGCTCTTCACGCCATCAATAATCCTGACGGACTGAACATAGGATTTCGTCACATAACGCTTTCAACCTGCGGACTTGTAAGCGGTATAAAGCGTCTTACGGAAGAGGGGATTCCCATAACGTTGGCTCTTTCCCTTCATGCAACTGACGATGAGGGCAGAAGAAAAATAATGCCTGCGGCAAAGGCTACTACAGTTTCGGAACTTATATCGCTTATGGATGACTATTCTGATAAAACAGGCAGGCGTGTAAGCTACGAATACGCACTTATAAACGGAGTTAATGACAGCGTTAAAGAAGCAGAAAAGCTTGGCAGACTTCTTTCGGGAAAGCTTTGTCATGTTAATCTTATAGAAGTAAATCCTGTGGAAGGAAGAAATTTTACCAGAGGAAAAAACAAATACGAATTTGTAAAAGTTCTTGAAAAGTTCGGAGTGACCGCTACAATAAGAAGGGAGCTTGGCAAGGATATAAGTGCTTCCTGCGGTCAGCTGAAAAAATCCGTTGTAAAGGAGGGAAAGTTATGAACTTTGCGGCAAAGACAGACAAAGGAAAAGTAAGAGATAACAACGAAGACTTTTACTTTGTAAAGGATAATATTATGATTGTGGCAGACGGTATGGGCGGTCACAATGCGGGCGAGGTTGCAAGTAAATTGGCGGTAGAGATTGCTTATAAGGTTCTTTGTGAATCAGAAGGTAGCTTTGAAGAAAAAATCGGGAAAGCAATTTGCGAGGCAAACAGAGAAGTTCATAGCATGGCAACGGGAGACAGGGCAGGAATGGGAACAACAATTGACATAGGGATTTATGACAATGGTTGCCTGTACATAGGTCATGTGGGAGACAGCAGGGTGTATGTCATAAGAGATATGCAGGCGGAAAAAATAACAGAAGACCATTCTTATGTGGAAATGCTTGTGTCAAAGGGAGAACTCACCAAGGAAGAAGCGGAAAATTATCCGATGAAGAATATGATAACGAGAGCAATCGGTGTGGATGAAACCGTGGAATGTGATTTTTACCGGGTTGAGGTGAAAAAAGGAGACAAAGTTTTGTTTTGCACAGATGGTCTTTCCAACATGGTAAGCGAGGAAAGAATGACTGAAATAGTTTCGGAGAAAAATGTTGATGATGCGGTAAATATACTGGTTAAAGAGGCAATCGAAGCAGGCGGAAAAGACAACATAACAGTAATTGCGGCAGAAAATTTTGATTTGTAAGGCTTGCCTGAAAAATTACATTTTCAGAAAGGGATGAAAAATTGTGGGAGAAATAGTTCTTGGCGGAAGATATGTTATAGAGAATGAAATCGGTTCAGGCGGAATGGCCATTGTTTATAAGGCTCATGATAAAATGCTTAACAGAACTGTTGCTGTAAAGGTGTTGAGACCTGAGTTTAAGCAGGACGAAGAGTTTATTAAACGTTTTGATACAGAGGCTAAGTCGGCTGCCGGACTTAATCACCCCAATATTGTGGCTATACATGATGTTGGCATACATGAAGGCTTAAGATATATAGTAATGGAGTGTGTAAAGGGCGAAACTCTTAAGGATGTTATCCGAAAAAACGGAAGATTGCCCTGGGATAAAGCGCTTGACTTTGCAAGAAAAATCTGTTCGGCTTTAAGTCATGCTCATGAAAGAAAAATCATACACAGGGATATAAAGCCCCATAATATCATGGTTACCGAAGACGGTAATCTTAAAGTCATGGATTTTGGAATTGCAAGGGCAACATCTGCATCTACCATGACAATGGGCGCTAAGGTTTTAGGCTCTGCTCACTACCTTTCTCCCGAGCAGGCGAGAGGCGGATTCACCGACGAGCGAAGTGACCTTTATTCTCTTGGTGTATGTCTTTATGAAATGGTGACGGGAAAGGTGCCCTTTGATGCTGAAACCACTGTTGCAGTTGCTATGCAGCATTTGCAAAAGGATGTGCCTTCTCCTAAGGATGCGGTTCCTGAACTGCCCGATTCTGTGGAACACATTATATTAAAGGCGATGAAAAAGGAACAGGCGCAAAGATATCTTTCGGCTGCTTTAATGGAATCTGATATTATCAGAGCTATGGCTGACCCCGGTGTAATCCCCGATGGCGGAGAAAATGACTCGTTCTATTCCACAAGGCATATGGATATTATTGAAGAGCCGATAAAAGAAAGCGATAAAAAACGTAAAAAGGAAAAATCTTTAGTTACGATGCTTTCTGTAACCGGAATAATCGTTGCGGTTATTCTGGCGATACTTATCGTATTTTCGTTAATCAGCGGAGCCGGCAGGCGGGAATCAAAGCTGGTTCCTCAGCTTCAGGGGCTTACTGCGGAAGAGGCTGAAGAAATTGTAAGCGAAATTGATGAAGAAATCGTAATCGTGGTTAAGGAAGAATATTCTTCTAAAGAAAACAAAGGGAAAATTATAGATCAGGATCCTGCAGCTGATAAAAAGTTTCCGCAGTCGGGACGCATATATGTAACAGTCGGAAAAGGCGAAGAATATATGGAGCTTAACAGCTTTATCGGTGATAAGGTTGAAAACGCGGAAGAGGAACTTGCCGACATGGGATTAAGATTTAAGGTGGAATTTGAAGAGGATGATGACCTTAATGAAGAATATGCCGAGGGAACTGTAACAAGACAGGAGCCTCCTGCAGGTACCAAGCTCAGAGTTGAGAGTGAAGTTACTTTATATGCAAGCAAGGGCAACGGAAGTGTTAATCCTAAAATTCCCGAAGTGATTGGGCTTGACATAGAAGAGGCTAAAAGAACTCTTAAAGAAAAAGGCTATTTCTTTATAGCGGAAACTGAAGAAGAAAGTGAAGAAAAGCCCGGAACCGTTATTGCCCAGAAGCCTGAAAAGGACAAAAGAACAAGCGTTGATGAAGTGATAACTCTTGTTATTGCAAAAGAGAAGAAGGACGCAGGAAGAACTCAGGGCGGTAACAGTACAAAGAGCCATGAACTCAAATTTACTGTTCCCGGCGGAGAGAGAGACGTTGTTGTTAAGGTAATCAAGGGCGATAATGGCGAAACTGTTTACAGGAAAAACCATAAGCCTCTTGAAGAAGTTACAATAAATGTAATGCTTAAGGAAAACGAAACGGGGCGTTATGAAATATATATCAATGATGTATTCCACGAAGAAAAGAGAGTGCAGGGATAATGCGCGGAATAATAACTAAAGGCGTAGGCGGTATTTATACCGTTGATTCGGAGGGAGCCTTATATGAGTGCTCGGTAAGAGGTAAGTTCAGACAAAAAAATTACCTTTCTCCTTTAGTGGGCGATTATGTTGATATAGAGCCTGTGGATGGGGAAATTTGGGCGATAAATGAAATTCTTCCGAGAAAAAACATGCTTATACGCCCTAATGTTTCAAATATTGATAACCTGATTATAACCTTCGCTGTTAAAAGTCCTAAGCCTGATTTGCTTTTGGTAGATAAACTTTCTGCGGTGGCTATATCAAAAAATATAGGGGTTATAATTGCCATAACGAAAAGCGATCTTGATGATGCTTCTGATTATGAGGCAATTTATAAAAAGGTCGGTTTTCCCGTGATAGTAACGGGCGAAGGCAACAGAGACGGAGTTAACGAGTTAAAGGAACTGACAAAGGGGAAAGTGACTGCATTTGCGGGAGCATCCGGTGTAGGAAAGTCCACACTTCTTAACTCTTTCGGAGAAGAATACGGACTTGAAACAGGTAGAATAAGCGAGAAAATCGAGCGTGGAAAGCATACAACCCGCCATGCACAGCTGCTTCCGCTTTCTTACGGAGGCTATGTGCTTGATACTCCGGGCTTCAGCTCCTTTGAGGTTACGGATATTAATATAGCTTCTTGTTTTCCGGAGTTTTCTGAATACTCTGAAGAGTGTCGGTTTTCCGACTGCAGTCACAGAAATGAGCCTGTGTGCGGAATAAAGAATGCTTTGGGCGAGGGTCTTATTTCTCCTTCGAGATACGAAAGCTATCTTAAAATGTACGAAGAACAGAAAGAATACGAAAAATATAACCCGAAAGGATGAGGATAATGATAAAAATATCACCTTCGATTCTGGCATCGGATTTTGCTAATCTTGAAAAAGAAATTAAAAAGATTGACGAGGGCGGAGCAGACCTTATTCATATTGATGTTATGGACGGAAGCTTTGTTCCCAATATCTCTTTTGGTCTGCCTGTAATATCTGCCATAAGGAAGTGCACGGACAAGCCCTTTGATGTTCATCTTATGATAGATGCTCCCGAAAGATATATTGAAGACTTTAAGAAAGCGGGAGCGGATATAATAACCGTTCATGCCGAGGCTACAACTCATCTTCACAGAACGCTTCAGAGTATAAAGGATTTAGGTCTTAAAACCGGAGTGGCGTTAAATCCCGGAACTGATGTGTCATGTCTTAAATATGTTCTTTCCCTTACGGATATGGTGCTTGTCATGTCGGTTAATCCCGGCTTCGGAGGGCAGAAGTTCATTCCGGAAGCGGTGGATAAAATTCGTGAAGTTAAAGCCTTAATCGGTGACAGAGATATTGATATCGAAGTTGACGGCGGAATAAGTGCCGCAAACGCTTATCAGGTTGTAAGCGCAGGGGCAAATGTGCTTGTTGCAGGATCTGCTATATTCAATGCTCCTTCTGCAAAGGAAGAAATTGAAAAAATGAAAAGCTGCGAAGTAAAATGAGAAGAGCATTAATTGTTGCGGCGGGAAATACGGAAGGGATAAAGCTTAACCTTTCGTATGATTTGATAATTGCTGCAGACGGCGGATATGATAATGCTGTTGCTCTCGGGCTTAATCCCGGACTCTTTATCGGGGACATGGATTCTGCAAAAGGGAATGTTTCGGAAATCGAAGCCATAAAACTTCCGGTGGAAAAGGATTTTACAGATACGGAAGCAGCTATTGAAAAAGCAATAGAGCTTGGCTTTAGGCATATCGATATAATAGGAGCTATCGGCACAAGGTTTGACCACTCCATGGCAAATGCCTGCCTTTTGAAAAAGTATACAGAAAATGACGGAAAAATAAGAATACTCGACTCAAATAATGAAATTTTTGCAGTAAAGGGAAAATGCGTTATAAATGGAAGAAAGGGAGAAACACTTTCCCTGCTTCCGTTAGATACGAAAATTTCCGGGTTGACATTGAAGGGAGTTTATTATCCCCTGGAAAATGCGGATATCGGAATCGGAACAACTCTGACGGTGAGCAATGTTATAACAGCGGATGAAGCTGAAATAAGCGTGAGGGAAGGAATAGTCCTTGCAATTATTGCAAGGGATTGATGTGGAATATAAATTCTGAACGGAAGCTCATGCTCATACTAAGCCTGTCGGTCTCTGTAGTGAGATGCTTCCTTCGGAAATGGCATAGTTATATAGCGGACCGGGTTTTCGCCATTTCAGAAATTAAGGCATATGCGCAATTCTCGCTGAGAAAAAATAACCGATTTCCTTAAATTTGCGGAGGCTCTTAAAAAGAAGGCCTTCTTAACAGGAATCGGAGATGCGAAATATCAGTTAAATAAAAAATAAGTCATGCGTTGCATGACTTATTTTTTTATTCCCGTAACAACTCTGTCGTTTCCCGACAGGTCTTTAATGACTTTGATATCCGAAAACAGAGGGGACATTATTTCGGAAACTTCTTTTCCCTGATCAAAGCCTATCTCGAAAGCAAGTATTCCCGAAGGATTAAGGTGGCGGAATGCCTTTTCTGTTATAATGCGATAGAATATGAGTCCGTCGCTTCCGCCGTCAAGAGCCCTTAAGGGTTCGTAGTCTTTTACATTTTCATCAAGAGTTAAAACTACATCGCTTCGTATATATGGCGGATTTGATATTACCGCATCGTATTGCTCATTTAATTCTTCGTTTAATATGTCGCATTTGAAAAAGTTTACCGATACACCGTTTGCCAGTGCGTTTTTTTCGGCTATAGCGAGAGCTTCACTGCTTATATCGAGGGCGGAAACGGAAACTTCCTTTCCGAACTTTGCTATGCTGACAGCAAGTGCTCCGCTTCCGGTGCCTATATCAAGAATCTTGCCGTGACAGTTTTCTATTGCAAACTCTGAAAGGATTTCTGTGTCAGGGCGGGGGATAAGTACGTTTTCGTCTACATAAAACGAAAGAGACATAAATTCCTTTTCACGGGTAATGTAGGCTATCGGTTCCTTGTTTTTTCGCCTTTCTATATAACTTAAATAAAGCTTTAAGGAACCGTCTTCAATTTCTTCATCTCTGTTTCTTATAAGAAAAAGCCTGTCGCAGTTACAGGCTTTTTCTAAAAGAATTTTTGAATCAAGTCCCGGAGTGTCGCTTACGGAATTCAAAGCGTTTGTTCCGAGAATCAAAGCTTCTTTAATTACCATTTGTCGTTTTCTCCTTCTTCGGGTAAAACTGCAGTCATTGCGGCAATGGCTACTTCTATCATGGAATCATCAGGCTCCTTAGTGGTTATCTTCTGAAGCCAGAGACCGGGTTTGCTCAAAAGCTTAACCAGGGCGTTTTCGCTTCTGCCTGCCCATTTGATAAGCTCAAATGAAATGCCTGCAATAAAGGGAAGACACAAAAGCTTGATTAAAATTCTCTGCCATCCGAATCCGACTCTGACAAACACGAAGACAAGTATGCTGATTATTAACACGAAAACCAAAAAGCTTGTGCCGCATCTGGGATGAAGGCGACACTGCTCCCTGCAGTTTTCCACGGTAAGGGGGAGACCTTTTTCATAGCAGGCTATGGCTTTATGCTCAGCTCCGTGATACATGAATACTCTTTTTACGTCCTTCTGCATGGTGCAAAGGAGAATGTATCCTACGAAGATAAGAATTCTTGAAACACTTTCAGCTATGCTTCTTATTGTGGAAAGGGATGCTTCATCGAGATTTTTAAAGAGAAGAGCAAAACCTTCGCCTATAAGCATGGGGATTAAGAAAAATAACCCAAGACTCATTAATATTGCCAGAATTACTGAAAAGTAAATAACCACATCCTTAAGCTTGTCACCCAGCTTTGCGGAAAGCCACTTTTCAAATTTTGATTCCTTTTCGCCTTCTTCTTCGATATCTATGAATTCCGCACTCCACATCAAAGCTTTCATGCTGGTAACCATGGATTCCACAAAAGAAACCATTCCTCTTATTATGGGGATCTTCTTTACAATGCTTTTGTTTATTTTTATATCCGAAACATCAAGTACGATTTCTCCGTCGCTTTTTCTTACAGCCATTCCCATTTTGGAAGGGCCTCTCATCATGATACCTTCCATCAGGGCGCTGCCGCCGATTGAGGTCTTTTTTTCTTTCATAGTTAAGTCCTTTCTTTAATTAATGTATGTGCATGTTTATTATATCAAATAAAGGAGATGTTTTCAAGAAAAATATTATAAATATTATAAAGAATGAAGAAAGAATCCCGATAAAACCCATTTTGTGAGAATTGTTCAAAGGAAAAAAGGAATATTTAGGATATTCGACCAAAAAAAAATAAAATTTGCTAAAATTTGTGTTGATTTTTTGTGCAATATGGTGTATAATGTGATATACGCCTTTTTAGGCTTGTAAATCGTGACTTAAATTTCTGCTGTCGGAAGTTTAAGGGGAATCGGACGGTTTACAGGAGGGCTTTTTATATTACAACTTACGGGAGGTTTTAAAATGACGACAAGAAAAATTACGGCAATGCTTCTTGCAGTGTTAATGACCGCTACAATTTTTACTGTGGCAGTACCCAAAGAAGCTTACGCCGGCGCAACAACGGTGTTTGATGCGCTTGAGTTTGACTATGACAGAAACCATGTGTATGCTGCATTTATTGAGGAGCATGCCGATTCTGCAAAGCCGGAAGGAGAAATTGAAATTTCGGCATCTTCCTTCGCAAGCGGAACTGAAGGAGTCATTGCAAGAGAAAGCATTGACGGCAGAAGTGACGTTGTGGAATTTTTGGAAGATGTGCAGAAGGTAGTGTATAATGTTAATGTGCCCGAGGCGGGACTTTATAACATTGCCTACTATGTGCGCAGCCATGAAAACATAAAGAATGATATGGAATTCGGTGTTTCCGTAAACGGAGAGTATCAGTTCAACGAAGCTATGACTATCAGAGCTTTCCGCGGATTCAAAAACAGCGAAGAAGGATTTGAGATAGTTGCCGATGAAAACGGAAATTTAAGTGCTGCTTTTGCAGACGACAGAGGTAACGACTTAAGACCCAGACAGACAAAGGATATAAAGTGGAGAAGCGAATGGATTGTTGACTCCGCAGGTCTTATTGATGATCCTATGTATTTCTACTTCAATGAAGGCGCGAATACAATTGAGATTGAAACTGTAGGTGAGCCTTTCTATATTTCAGGAATAAAGCTTACTCAGTTCAAACAGCCTAAGAGCTATGCTGAGGTTTATGCCGAATATGAGAAAATGGGCTATAAGCCTGCTTCCGGAAAGATAAAGGTTCAGGCAGAAACAGCCAATGAGTTTTCAAACTCTGCGCTTTATCCCATTTCTGAGAGAAATAATCCTCAGATGGAACCCAGCCACACAAGCAAGACAAGAATCAATGCTGCCGGCGGTTCTAACTGGGGCACAGCAAGAAGCTGGATGAAGTGGAAATTCTCCGTTCCCGAATCAGGACTCTATCAGCTTGCCATAAAGTTCGAGCAGAGCGATTATGTTGGTATGTTTGCAACGAGAAGCCTTATGATAGATGAAGAGTATCCCTTTGCTGAAATGAAGTATCTGAGATTTGGCTATGATTCTTCTTGGCAGTTCCTTCAGCCTAAGGACGAAAACGGAAATCCCTATTACATATATCTTGAAGAAGGCGAACACGAAATGAAGCTCACCGTAACACTGGGTGAAATGGCTTCTATCGTGGACAGACTTACAACTGCGGTATACAGACTCAACAGAGTATATTCTGATATCGTAATGCTTGCGTCTACAGCTCCCGATCCCTATTATGATTATGATTATGAAAAAAATATTCCTACATTGATTGATAATCTTAAATGGGCAAGAACAGAACTTGAAGAC
This sequence comes from Clostridia bacterium, assembly GCA_045644565.1. GTDB lineage: Bacteria > Bacillota > Clostridia > CAKSNL01 > HGM11501 > HGM11501. The sequence continues at coordinate 22,076 of JAZRHF010000071.1, forward strand.
ATAAAGGAAGAAATTATTGAAATCACAGGCACAGGTTCAAGCCAGACGGCTACTCTTGAAACCTTCGTGCTTCAGCTCGATATTCTCATAGAGGATACAGAAGAGTTCAATAAGAGACTTGAAGCCTTCAAGAACAATATCGCTTCCATCAGCCAGTGGATTATCGATAACAAGAAGCAGCCCATCAAGATAGACTACTTTGTTTTAGGCGGAGAAGATCTTAAGCTTGATAAAGCTGAAGCAGGCTTTTTCAAAGGATTATGGGCAGGTACAATGAGCTTTTTCGCATCCTTTGTAGAAGATTATGACATTATAGGAACCGTAGGTGGAGAAGGCAGAAAGGTTAAGGTATGGGTAAATACCGGCCGTGACCAGATTAATATTATCAATAACATGATAAACGACGAATTCACACCTAACAGCGGTATTAATGTACAGCTTGAACTTGTACAGGGTAACATGATTGAAGCTACTCTTGCTAAAAAAGGTCCTGACGTTGCTCTCATGATTGCGGCAGACCAGCCCGTTAACTACGCTATAAGAAATGCATTGGTTGACCTTTCTGAATTTGAAGGAGAAACAATTGAGTGGGTTAACGAAGAAGGCGAAAACAAGAAGTATGAAGTTCGCGGATTCACCGATGTATTCGGAAGATATCAGCATCAGAACTTTGAAGCATTTGCTTTCCAGAGAAACGAACACAAGGATGAAGAAAGAGCAAATGTGGGAACAGTATGGACATGTGATGTTTGCGGAACAGAAAACAATCAGGGTATTTGTACAAAATGTAACTTCAAAAAGTATTATGCATATTATGCAATTCCCGAAACACAGACCTTCAACATGATGTTCTATCGTAAGGACATTCTTGCTCAGCTTGGTCTCGGAGTTCCCGAAACATGGGATGACTTCTTTGCACTCTTACCGGTTCTCAGAAGAAACAACCTTGAAGTTGGTGTTCCTGCTGCTACAATGTATCAGATTCTTCTCTATCAGTACGGAGGAAGCTACTATACAGCAGACAAGCAGGCATCGGGTCTTACAACTCCTGAAGCACAGAAGGCATTTATAACAGTTACAGACTGTTTCACAAAATATGACTTCCCGCTTACATTTAACTTCTATACAAGATTCAGAAGCGGTGAAATGCCTCTTTCCATTCAGCCCTATACACAGTTTAACCAGATCAATGCGGCTGCTCCTGAAATTCAGGGTCTTTGGGATATGACAAAGGTGCCCGGAACCGAAAAGGAAGACGGATCTATCGTAAATAACCAGAACGTATCATCTGCAGGATGTATCATGTTCCAGAACACAAAGGATAAAGATGCTGCATGGGCATTTATGGAATGGTATAACAGAAACGAAATGCAGACACGTTACGGCGAAGAACTTGAATCAGTTATGGGTGCTGCAGGTCGTTACGCTGCTGCAAACCAGGAAGCTTTCAGAAGTCTTTCCTGGACAAGAGAGCAGACAAGACTTCTTGGCGAACAGATGGAATCTCTTGTAGGTGTACCTGAAGTTCCCGGAAGCTATTTCACAGCGAGAACAATTACTCTTGCATTCAACGATGCTTACATCGAAATGGAAAACCCCTATAAGGCTCTTTCTGAAAGAACAGAAGACCTTAACGACGAAATTGCAAGAAAATACGAAGAATTCGGTTTATACAGAGATTGATAGGAGGGATTGGTTTTGTTTAAGAAGAAAAATAAGAATGACGTAAGTCTTCCTAATGAAAACGTTAGAAACACCTGGCTTGAAATAAAGAAGAATAAATCCAATTACGCTCTTGTTGCTCCGTATATGATTATATTCTTTACATTCACGGTTATCCCCGTACTTTCATCAATGGTATTGAGTTTCACATACTTTAACCTTCTTGAATTCCCCGAGTGGAGAGGTTGGCTTAACTATCAGAGACTTTTCCTTGAAGATGATATATTCATGATAGGTCTTAAGAATACCTTGATGTTTGCCTTTATTTTAGGTCCTACAAGCTATGTGCTTTGTTTCCTTTTTGCTTGGCTGGTAAATGAATTGCCGCCTAAAATCAGAGCGTTTATGACACTTTTGTTCTATGCACCTTCAATATGTTCGTCGGTTTATACTATCTGGCTTTACATATTCAGCGGTGACTCAACAGGTCTTGTAAACTCATATCTTATGAAGTGGGGATGGATTAATTCACCCATCCAGTTCTTCACAAATACAACGTTTAACGTAAAAATAATAATAGTTATTCAGTTGTGGCTCAGCCTTGGTACATCGTTCCTTTCATTTATAGCAGGTTTCCAGTCATTGGATAAGAGCTATTTTGAAGCAGGTGCTATCGATGGTATCAAGAATCGTTTCCAGGAACTTATCTACATAACAATTCCTGAAATGAGACCTCAGATGATGTTCGGTGCCGTAATGCAGATTGCTTCATCTTTCGGTGTTGGTCCCATCTGCCGAACCCTTGGTGGTTTCCCCAGTACAGACTATTCGCTCAGAACTATAGAAACACACATTTACGACTACGGTACAACAAGATACGAAATGGGTTACGCTTCTGCTATTGCATTCTTGCTTTGTATAATGATGATTGTAACCAGAAACCTGATGGCTAAGCTCATCAGAGTAGATGACTAAGAAAGGAGGAACAAAATATGTCAACAGAAGTAATGATGTCATCCGGCAACACAGAAGTTAATGTAAATGAACTTCCTGAACATTTAAGAGAACACGTTCCTCCCAAGAGATTGAGGGCAAGGAAGAAGAGAGTTAACCGTTCTTTGGGCGGAGACTTTATGGTTATATTCTTCCTCGTTATAATGGCACTTTTCATGGGTGTTCCGCTTTATTACTCAATAATAAATGCGTTTAAGCCTTTGAACGAATTGTTTATTTTCCCTCCCAGATTTTATGTAGTACAGCCCACTCTTTCAAACTTCAAGCAGGTTTTTGACCTTGCGAGTGATTTGTGGGTTCCCTTCTCAAGATACGTATTTAACAGCTTATTTGTCAGCATAACAGTTACAGTTGGTCACGTTATTTTGGCTTCAATGGCAGCGTATCCCCTTGAAAAGGCAAAGTTCCCCGGTTCTAAAGGAATGTTCCAGTTGGTACAGATTACACTTCTTTTCACCGGTGGTACAATGGCAGTTCCTCAGTACGTTGTAATGGCTTTACTTGGTCTTGTTAATACATATTTGGCACTTATTCTTCCTGCAGTAGGCGGAAGCTTGGGTCTCTTCCTTATGAAGCAGTTCATGAGAGGTATTCCTGACTCAATGCTTGAAGCTGCAAAGATTGACGGTGCTCGCGAAGGAACAATTTTCTGGAGACTTGTAATGCCTAACGTTAAGCCTGCATGGCTTACACTTTCCATATTCTCCTTCCAGAGTATATGGAATGCAACAGGTAACAACTTTATATACTCGGAAGAACTTAAAATGCTTCCTACAGCGCTCAACCAGATTTATGCTGCCGACGCCGCAACAGGTGTAGGTAACATAGCACGTCAGGGTGCAGCAGCTGCCGTTGCATTGATTCTTATGCTTCCTCCGATTGTATTCTTCGTTATAACTCAGAGTAATGTCATAGAAACAATGGCGTTCTCCGGTATGAAAGACTGATAGGAGGTAAGAGAAGTGAATATTAAAAAGAGTTTGAAAAATGCAATAAAGCTTATCGCGTGTCTTACCTTAATATTAACAGTACTTGCTCCTACAGCATTGGTATTTGCTGAAGATCCTTATCACGGATACAACTATAACTACTTCGGAAGAGCAGCAGCTCCCAATGGTTATCTTCCTACAGAAAGCTTTAACGGTAACGAAAAATGGGGCAGCGGATATCTTAATACCCCTTCCGATATGTATGTCGATGTAAATGACATACTCTACATTCTTGACTCGGGTAATAACCGTATAGTAAAGATAAATTCCGACTTTGAATTAATTGGAGTTATCGATAGGTTTACCGGTGTTAACGGTGAAGCTGAAGCTTTGAGCAGACCTCAGGGTATCTGCGTAACATCAGACGGTGAAATCTATGTTTGTGATACAGGTAATGCCAGAGTTATCAGAATGAATCAGAACGGTAATTTCATAAGAGTTTACGGAAAACCTGAAACAGATCTTCTGGATGCGTCCTTCTCCTTTTCACCTAAAAAGGTAGAAGTAACAGCAACCGGTGATTTATATGTTCTTTCTGCCAACACAGATAAAGGAGCAATGATTATATCTGAAGATGGAGAGTTCGGTGGATTCTTCGGAACAGACAGCGTTAAGCTTAACGCCGATGTTGTTAAGGTTATCTTCTACAGAAGCTTCATGACAGAGGAACAGATCAAGCACATGATGCAGATTAAAACAGTTCCCTTTGATAACATGTATCTTCAGGGTGACTTCCTTTATACTGCAAGCTTGATTTCTCGTGAAGAGGACCAGATCAGAAAGATAAATCCTGCAGGTAAAAACCTTTTCGCAGGTAATTTGTATGGTGAAGCATATCCCGGCGGCGGTGCCGCAGGCGGATTCGAGCAGGCAACCTTCGTTGACGTTAACGTAAGTGATAAAGGATTTATCTATGCACTTGATAACAACTTCTGTAAGGTGTTTGTTTACAATCAGGATAATGAACTTCTCATGATCTTCGGCGGTAAGGACAAGGGTAAGGATAAGCTTCTCGGCCAGTTCTTGAACCCTGTTGCCATCGAATCTATCGGAGACAAAGTTTTAATCCTTGATGCAAATAAGAACGATATTACTGTATTTGAACCTACATATTACGGTGAACAGATAATGCTCGGTTCTTATATGTATGAACACGGCAGATACGAAGAGGCGATAGAGCCCTGGAATGAAGTTCTTAAACTCAATGTTAACTCAGAACTTGCATACAGAGGCATTGCTCATGCTGAATACTTAAAGGGTGAATATCTCTCCGCTTTGAATCATTACCATGCGGCATATGACAGAGAAGGTTACTCTGAAGCAAGACAGAAGTACAGAGGCCAGGTTGTAATGAAGAACTTCCCCTACATAATGGTTGGAATTATAGCTTTGGCTGTAGTATTTACAGTAATTTCTAAAAACAAAAAGAAGATATACGCAAAAATCGGATATAAGACTCTTGAAGAAACCGGTTATGCAGGAATGGCTAAGTGGAAATATCCTTTCTACAATCTCCTTCATCCCAGTGTTGGTATGAGCGAAATGAGATACAATAAAAAGGAATCCTTGCCTTTGGCTCTCTTGTTCGCATTCCTTTGGTATGCATCTGCTGTTATTATGAGACAGTATGAAGACTATATCTTCAACGACACTGATATAAATAACCTCAATATCTTCATGATTTTGGCAACAACAATCGGTATTCTTCTTGTTGGATGTATTGCAAACTGGGCAATTACAACACTTGTTGATGGTAAGGGTTCATTCAGAAACATATTCATTTATGCATCTTATGCACTTATTCCTTCAACAGTTGCAGCATTAATTGTTACTGTAATCAGCCACTTTATGATTCAGAATGAAGCGGTATTTGTAACAGCCTTATTGTTTGTAGGCTATGCATGGACTGCAATACTTCTCTTCATGGGTATGATGACGGTACATGACTTTACAACTAAGAAGGCAATCCTGATGGTATTGCTTACTGCGGTAGGTATGCTTGTTATAGTGTTCCTCATGATGCTTTTGGTGGTTCTTTACAGCCAGCTTTCTACATTCATAACCACTGTAATGTACGAAATATTCTATAAACTTGCGGTATAAGAAAGGAGAGTATAAAACATGAAAAGATATATTTCTATTATTTTAACAATTGCTCTCCTTGCATCTTTGCTTGCAGGAATAGGAGCTGTTACAATAAACGGTGAACCTTTGGATGTGAATCAGATAACACAGGCAATGAAAGATGACTATTCCAAGGCAATGGGAAGCAAAACTCCCGATAACTCAACAATCGGACAGGAGTTTGTTCTTATCGATTCAAACGAAAAGCTTGAACTTTATGCGGTTACAAATACTGAAAGTAAGCGTGTTGGTGAAATCGCTGTAAAGGATAAGACTAGCGGATATGTTTGGAGAAGTAACCCTGTGGATGCAGATAAGGATATCGTTGCTCAGAGCTCCGGTGATGCTTATACTAAGTCGATGTCACAGATTACATTGCAGTATAGTGAAGGCTTCGACGTTAATAAGTATAAAAACAGTTACAAGGACAGTGTTGAAAAGGGTCTTGTAAAGTGCGAAGTTTCTGAAAACAGTGTTAAATTTATCTACTCCTTTGAATTTCCCGATATGACAGTTGTGAAGGACAGAGAAGATTTTATAGCGGAAGTTAAAGAAACAGGAAAAAATAAAAACAACATCAACATTGATGATTTCGGAAAGAACCACTATTTCGTAGTACCTGTAAAGTACAGTATCTCCGATGATTCTTTCAATGCAGAGATAATAGCTGACGAAGAAGCAGTTTTGCATTTCACAAAGCCCGGTACAGATGGTGCTGCAGACCTTGGTGGTAAGGTTTGGAGAAATGTAGACTATAACATTCTCAAAATTGAATTGTTACCGGCATTCGGTGCAACAAGCTTTAATGAATCCGGATATATGTTTATTCCTGACGGAAGCGGTGCTCTTGTAGAAATGAATAACGGAAGAAAGAATATCCAGCAGCCTTATATGGCTCCCGTATTCGGAAACTACAAGGAAAGATCTGTTGACAAGAACGCTGAAAACGGAGGAACTTACAACGAGTACTATCGTTCATCCGATCGTTTTATGCTTCCCGTATTCGGAACAGTAAAGGAAGACGGACATGCATTAATGGGTATAATTGCAGATAATGCTTCCGTTTCATATGTAAATGTTGTAGTAAGCGGATATGAATCCGTATACAACAAGGTTTATCCTTCTTTCCTTAACAAAATCGTGTCAGACGTTGCTAAGATTGGATCTAAGCAGCCTATCAATAAGGAGCTCAGAGACACTGAGAAAAACTATTCTGTTAAGTACTACTGCTTAAGCGGTGAAGAAGCAGACTATGTTGGTATGGCTAAGCGTTATCGTCAGTATCTCATTGAAGAGCAGGGAATGGAAAAGTCAAACGACTACAGAGAAGGCGCTTTGGTGCTTGACATGTATGCCGGCGTTGAAAAGAAAACAAGTATCCTTGGTATTCCCTGGAATAAGTTCGAAGTTTTGACAACTTACAAGGATTTGATCAGAATTTCTGACGAACTTACAACTGAAGGAATAGAAAATATTGTATTTAAGTACAACGACTGGATTAAAAAGTCTTCCAGAAAAGAAGTTCAGGTTAAGCCTGCTTTTGAAGGTGCGATAGGCGGAAAGAAGGGCTATAAAGAAGCTTACAAACATCTTTCTGAGAAAAATATCAGCCTTTATATGAATGTGGACTTCGTAAACTATTCCGAATCAGGAAACGGATACAGTGTCCATTCTGACTCTGTAAAATATACAAATCAGGCTCCCGCTTATCAGACAAGCGGTATGTCAGACCATATTAATATGGGTAACAGATGGTGTCTTCTTAAAGCTCCTTTAGTAAAGGAAGCAGCACTTAAGTTTGCAGATAAATGTGATGATAACAACATTGCGGCTGTTGCTATAGAAAATATAGGTACAACAGTATATACAGACGGTGCTAATAAGAACGGACATACAAGAGGCGAATGTGTAAATCAGTTTGCTGAAATTATAAAGGCATACAAAGAAAAGGGCATAAAGGTTCTTATTTCCGAGCCCAGCGAATATGCTTTGATTAACACCGATATTCTTATGGATATTCCCTCTAAGGATAGCTATGTTGAACTTGTAAACGAAGCAGTTCCTTTCTATCAGATAGCTATGAGAGGATATAAGACATATACAACAGAAGCAATTAATATGTCAAGCAGACCTGAGGACATCATTCTTAATGCAGTAGAAAGCGGTTCAAGCCTTTCTTACAGTTTTGTTGCAGGTGCAACAGATGATCTTAAAGAAACTTATCTTAAGTATCTTTACAGCTGTAATTACGGCCAGTGGAAGGATGAACTGGTAGAAGAATATAAAAAATATTCTGCAGTAATGAATGAAGTTGCAGGAGCAGATATTGACAAACATGAAAAGGTTGCAGATGATGTATATGCGACAACATATTCCAACGGTGTAAAGGTTTATGTTAACTATACAAACAGTGATTATCAGACAGCAGGCGGAGTTTTAGTTCCTGCAAAAGGCTATGTTTCTGAAAGGGGTGGTCAGGCGTGACAGAGAATAATAAAGCAGTAAAAAATAGCGAAGTTATCCTTGAAAGCGAAATTAAGCCATCCAGAGAAGATAGAGCTAAAGCAAGGAAAGAAGCAAAGCTTGCAGCAAAACGTGCAAAAGAGAGAAGAAAAGCAGCAGCGGCTCTTTCTACAAGACAGGCGAGAGCAGGTTATTGGTTTATCCTTCCCTGGGTAGTAGGTGTAATATTCCTTTTCCTCGTTCCTGCATTAACCTCATTGGTTTATTCTTTCTGTTCAATCAAATTAAGACCCGGTGGTCTTGAAATGGGATTTGTAGGCATAAAGAACTACTATGACATATTCAAGACAAACCCCGACTTCATTCCTGCGTTACTTGACTCACTTAAGGATATGGCGTATCAGGTGCCGATTATAGCATTTTTCAGTATGTTTATCGCACAGATATTAAATCAGAAGTTTGTCGGCAGAACATTTGCGAGAGTTATGTTCTTCCTGCCTGTAATAATAGCATCGGGTGTTATACTTGAAAAGCTTTCTGCAAGCGGAATGAGCACATCTGTTAATCTTGGACAGCAGCAGACGGTATTTACCTTCCAGGAAGAGTCGGTAATTCTGAAAGTTCTTAATCAGAGCGGATTGAATCCCAAAATTATTGACTACTTAAAGAGCCTTGTTGGTAATATCTTCGATATAACATGGAAGAGCGGTATTCAGATACTTCTTTATCTCTCTGCATTGCAGGGTATTCCGAAGTCATACTACGAAGTTTCCTCCATGGAAGGTGCAACTGCATGGGAAGAATACTGGAAAATTACATTCCCTCTTCTTTCACCCATGACTCTTGTATGCGTTGTTTATACAATCATAGACTCGTTTACATACTATCAGAACAAGGTTATGCAGCTGATTGATGCGAATGACGTTGCTACAGGCGGAGCCGGAATTGGTTCGGCAATGGCGTGGACATACTTCGCTATTATCGGTATAATACTTGCGCTAATAGTAAAGCTTGTCTTTGCTAAGACTATCTATACTGAAGAATAAGGAGGTGCTGAAAAATGAGACCGGAATTATCACAGCTTAATAAGAAGCAGTTCAAAGAAGAAATGAAACGCCGTGATGCGGAAATGAAACATAGCGGCAGAGAAAATACTATCGGTTTAAAGCGTTTCGGCACAGCCTTTATGAAAAAGAGAGCCATGATGTTTTTGTATGCTATATTCAGAGCATTCCTTATTATCGGACTTTCTTATATCGTACTTTATCCCGTGTTGATAATGCTCAGTAAGTCTTTCAGTGAAGACTATATAAAGAGTGCTACGACAGTATGGATCCCTGCTGAAATCGGTATGAACAACTTTGGAAATGCATTAACGATTCTTAAATACAAAGACAATTTGTGGGCAACCATAAAGCTTTCCTTTGGCGGAGCGTTATTGCAGGTTATTTCATCAGCACTTGTAGGTTACGGATTTGCAAGATTTAAGTTTAAGGGAAGAGGAATTCTTTTTGCCCTTGTAATTCTTACAATGATAGTACCTCCTCAGACATACCTTATTTCTACATTCCTTATCTACAGAAACTTTGATTTGTTCGGCATACTTAAGATTGCAGGACTTGTTGCGGGTAAGGATTTGACATGGAACTTAATCGGAACACCCTGGACAATGTGGATTCCCGCTATTCTTGGCGTAGGCCTCAGAGGCGGACTCTTTATCTACATTTTCAGACAGTTCTTCAGAGGTATGAGTAAGGAACTTGAAGAAGCAGCTTATATCGACGGATGCGGCCCCTTCAAGACTTTCCTTAAGATAATGGCTCCTAATGCTTTGGCTTCAGGCCTTGTAGTATTCTTGTTCTCTCTTGTATGGCATTGGAACGACTACTTCTCAGTATCAATGATGTACTCAGGAAGAACAACAGATATTCCGCTTACCATCGCTCTTATGGACAATACACGTTCCATGGGCGTAGAACTTTTCGGTGGCGACGGAGACGTAAATACAGGCTATATCAATAATGCGGCTTGTGCTCTCGTTATCCTTCCCTTGCTCATAGTGTTCATGGTAGCACAGAGATTCTTTATCGAAAGTATGGATAAGGTTGGTATCAAAGGCTAAAAGACTTTTAATAAATCCGATTGCATTGCAGTCGGATTTATTTTTTTGTTAAAATAAGAAAAGAAAAATAGAGGTAAAAAGCAAAATAACTCTTGACAAACAGGGTGATTTATGGTATTCTATTTTTCGTGGTAAGCCCGAGTGGCGGAACTGGCAGACGCACAGGACTTAAAATCCTGCGACCGTTAAAAGTCGTACCGGTTCGATTCCGGTCTCGGGCACCACAAATCCGTACACGTAAGTGTGCGGATTTTTATTTATTCACTAAAACTCATTAGTGTACGGAATAGTGAAGAGGTTAAGGCAACTTTGCTTACTCAATAATTATTTTTATCTGCAGCTATTATGTAATCGAATGCGTGCTTCTTAGAAAGTGTTTTTTTATTTTACTGTTGCTTTATTTCAAGCTTTGTGTTAAACTACTCGTCGGGGTGATTTTATGGATAATTTTAAGAGGGTGAAAGCTGCCTGCTATATGACAAATGTGTCGATGGCGGTGGTTGTGAATATTTCGCCTATTTTGTTTTTGACATTCAGAGAACTTTACGGAATATCCTATTCGCTTTTAGGGCTTTTGGTACTTATAAACTTTTGTACTCAGCTCACCGTAGATTTGATATTTTCATTTTTCTCTCACAAATTTAATATCGGAAAAACTGTAAAAATAACTCCGATACTTACTTTGGCAGGTCTTTTGGTTTATGCGTTATGGCCGGTTTTCTTTAAGGAATCGGCATATCTCGGTCTTGCAATCGGAACGATAATTTTCTCCGCATCAGGCGGTCTTTGCGAGGTTTTGATAAGCCCTGTTGTGGCGGCAATTCCGGCAGACGAGCCTGACAGGGAAATGAGTAAGCTTCATTCGATATATGCATGGGGTGTAGTGGGAACGGTAATATTTGCCACAATTTTCCTTTCTCTGTTCGGGGAAGAAAGCTGGTACATACTGGCTCTTTTACTTATGATTATTCCTGTTGCGGCATCAGTACTTTTTTCAGGGGCGGAAATTCCTGCTATGGAAACTCCCGAAAAGGTTTCAGGAGCCATTAAAATGCTCAAAAATAAAACACTTATACTGGCTGTTATTGCAATATTTTTAGGCGGTGCGGCAGAGTGTACCATGGCTCAGTGGTGCTCGGGCTACATCGAAAAGGTTACCGGTATTCCCAAGCTCTATGGTGATATTTTCGGAGTGGCGCTTTTCTCAGTTATGCTCGGACTTGGCAGAAGCCTTTACGGAAAAATAGGAAAGAACATAGAAAAGGTACTCCTTTTAGGAGCAATCGGCTCGGCTCTTTGTTACCTTGTTTCAGCAATTTCACCTTTCCCTGTATTAAGTCTTGCATCCTGTGCGTTTACCGGCTTTTGTGCTTCTATGCTCTGGCCCGGCAACTTAATTGCGGCATCGGACAGGATTCCCGATGGGGGAGTGTTCCTGTATGCCATGATGGCATCGGGCGGAGATCTTGGTGCATCGGTAGTTCCTCAGTTAGTTGGAATTGTAACGGACAAGGTTATGGAAAACGAAAGTTTAATAAATCTTGCATCCGGGCTTGGAATGGAAGCGGAACAGCTTGGAATGCGTTTCGGAATGCTTATCGGTATGGTATTTCCGTTAATGGCAATTCCCCTTTTTGTACGGTTCTTAAAAGAGAAAAATAAGGCATGAAAAAATCCCTGAAATGCTTTGCATTTCGGGGATTTTTGACTATGTTACTATTGAAAAAAAGCAAAATACATGATATAATTAAAAAGGGTATATTTAAATGTAATTTATTTGCAGTTATAAGCTATTTTGGAGGTAAAGTAATGACAGTTAAAAATGTTGCAAAAGTAATTCCCGGATTGGCAATCTCGCTGATAATCGCTCTGATTGCAAAAATAATTGAAAATCTTCTTCCGGTACATATTGTGGGAGCATCGGTAATAGCATTGTTTATGGGTATGATAATAAACAGATTTTGGAGACCTGCTGTCTTTAAGGATGGAGTTAAGTTTACGTCTAAAAAGGTGTTGAAACTCGCCATTATACTTCTGGGAGCTTCACTCAATGTAAATGTAATTCTTTCAGTGGGTAAAATGTCTTTGACGGTAATGGTGTTCACACTGCTGACCTGCTTTGGCGGAGGATACTTTGTAGGAAAAGCATTGAAATTAAACTGGAAATTATCCAATCTGATTTCTGCAGGAACAGGTATTTGCGGTGGCTCGGCAATAGCCGCAGTAGCTCCTGTTATTGATGCGGAGGATTCGGATATTGCCTATGCCATGTCGGCAACATTTTTATTCGATATGGCGATGATTGTTTTATTTCCGATAATGGGAAGAATGCTTGGTCTCAGCGACATGGCATACGGATTATGGGCAGGAACTGCTGTAAATGATACTTCGAGCGTTGTAGCTACCGGATATGCATTCAGTGAAGGAGCAGGGGATTTTGCCACAATGGTAAAATTAACACGAACTCTTTCCATAATCCCCACGGTTTTGGTATTTTCTTTCATAAGCATCAGGCTTAAAAGAAAAAAGGAATCCGATGCGAAATATACAAAGGTAAATGTATTAAAGCTTTTCCCCTGGTTTATTGTCGGATTTTTAGCCATGGCGGCAATAAACAGCCTTGGAGTCATTCCTGCAGAGGTTTCTGCCACTGTAAAGGAAATAAGTAAGTTCTTGATGGTTGCCGCTCTTGGCGCAATAGGACTTAATACAAGCTTTAAGGATATGAAAAAATCAGGAATCAATCCGATGATTCACGGATTTATAATATCAGCACTTGTGGTGGTTGTTGCTATTTTTGTTGAGTGGCAAATGGGACTTGTGTGACGGTTAACAAGATTTTAAGGGAGGGATAAACCAATGTCTTATGCATATTTTAGATATATAACCTTTGATAAGGAAAAATTCTTTACCATGGTTTTGATGCCTGAAAAAGACGGATGTTATCCCACCGTTATCACCCGTTCTCCCTATGTGAAAGCAGCAGAAAATAAAAGCGAAGAAGAGCTTTTAACTGAGTTTGAAAAAGCAAACAGCTTATGGACGGAAAACGGCTACGCAATAGTTTTTCAGCATTGCAGAGGGCAAGGAAAAAGCACGGGAGAATTTATTCCCTATGTCCATGAGAGGGAAGACGGGCTTTTTCTTCAGGATTGGATAAGAAAGCAGAGCTTTTATAACGGAGAGCTTTATTTGATGGGTGCAAGCTATACGGCTTCTCTTCATTACAGTACTCATCCCTTTGAAAGTGATATAAAGGGTGCGGTATTTATGGTGCAGGACAGCGAAAGATACCGCCTGTGGTACAGAAACGGGCAGATGAGACGGGGCCATGCAAACTGGCATTTTAATCTGTATAAAGATAAATGCGGATTAAATAAAACGCACAATATGGATTCTTTTTCAGAATTGCCTTTAGAAAATTTATCGGAAAAGGTTCTTTCCGACAGGGCAGAAGACTTTGAGGAAATGCTTAAGGCAGAAAATGAAAATTCCCCATTCTGGAAAACGAGAAACGGGGGAGCGGAAGCTCGTGATGCGGTAAGATTTGCAAACATCCCGATTTTGCTCACCACCGGCTATAACGATTTTTATGTGGGCGGAGTTTTTTCCATGTGGAATGAAATGGATGATGCGACAAAAGCGAAGAGTGCGCTTATAGTATCTCCCTATAACCATGGCGACGGATTTGACAAAGCTTCGGGAATTGAATTTCAGACAGGCTCAATTAAAGAAAAGTTTGGAAATTCTTATGCATTGGAGTGGTTTCAAAGCATAAGAAATAAAGTTCCTTCTTTTGTCCCGAAGGGAGAAATTACTTATTATCGTGCTTTTGAAAATAAGTGGGACAGCGATTTTTACCTTACAGAAACAAAGGATTTGATAGTGCCTTTGGGCGAAGGTGAGAAAACAATAAAATACGACCCTGAAAATCCCCCTTCCTTTAATCCCGAAGGGATATATCAAAAGGAGCCTTTTGCGAGAGAGGACATAGTGACTTTATATACTGAGCCTTTTGATAGAGACCTGTTTGTTAAAGGGAAAATGGGGATGAGATTAAATGTTTCTTCAAATTGTGAGGATACCACCTTTTATTCTATGATAAGCCTTGAAACAGAAAATGGTGACTATGGATTAAGACATGACATTTCCTCGCTTTGTAAAGCTTTGGGGAACTATGATAAAGGCGAAAAAGTGACCCTTGATTTTTCCTTTGATGAATATGCCTTTTTGATAAAAAAGGGACAGCGTTTACGAATTGACATTGCCCCCACGGATAAAAACACCTATGTGTGCCATACAAATATAAAGGGCGATTATTATAAAAAAGACGCCTGCAAAAAAGCAGAAAATAAAGTTTATTTGGGTGCATCTCATATAAAATTACCTGTGGAAGTGAGAGAAAATGACTGACTTAATAAGATATATTCTTGAAATTGCAGGAACAATAGCTTTTGCTGTTTCGGGAGCACTGGTTGCAATCGGAGCGGGACTTGATATATTCGGAGTGAGCTTTATAGGTGCCGTAACCGCAGTAGGCGGAGGAATGATGAGAGATATAATCCTTGGCATACATCCTCCTTTTGCACTTTCGGATCTTACTGCGATTACCGTTGCATTAGTTGTTTCGATTGCTGTATTTATAGTGGCATATCGCTTGCATGAAAAATTCGGAGTAGTAAAGGGTAAAATAGAACATATAAATAACTTTTTTGATGCGGCAGGTCTTGCGGCATTTACCGTAACGGGAGCAGAGGTGGCAATAGAGGCAGGCTTTTCCGATAACTTCTTCGTTCCCGTACTTCTCGGAATGATAACAGGTGTAGGCGGCGGAATTTTCCGCGATATATTAACAGATACCACGCCCTATGTACTTAAAAAACACGTTTATGCACTTGCTTCAATTGCAGGCGGACTTGTTTATTATTTCCTGTCCGGAGTAAACAGCACTATTGCATCGGTAGTAGCTATTTTTGTGGTTGTTGCAATCCGTATGCTAGCAACGAAATACCGCTGGAGCTTGCCTAAAATAACCATTAATGACAACAGATAAAGAAAGGATGTTTGAAATGGAAAAATTCCTTATTATAGACGGAAACAGCATAATGAACCGTGCGTTTTACGGAATTAAGCTGCTCACAAATTCGGAGGGGCTTTATACCAATGCGGTTTACGGATTTTTAAACATTCTTTTCAAGAATATAGACAGCTTAAATCCCGATTATGTGGCGGTAGCCTTCGACCTTAAGGCACCGACCTTCCGCCATAAGCGCTATGCGGAATATAAGGCACAGAGAAAGGGAATGCCTGAAGAATTGTTCTGCCAGATGCCCGTGATAAAAGAAGTGCTTTCAGCTATGAATGTAACCATCCTTGAAAAGGAAGGCTATGAGGCGGACGATATAATTGGAACAATGGCAAAGAGATGCGAGGATGCAGGAATAGAGTGCGATATCGTAACGGGAGATAAGGACGATTTGCAGCTTGCAAGCAAAACCACAAAGGTTTATCTTACGGTAACCTCAAAGGGACAGACAACAACGGACATATATGACGATGAGGCGGTATTTAATAAATACGGCGTTACCCCGAAGGAATTTATTGACGTAAAGGGACTTATGGGTGATACCTCGGACAATATCCCGGGCGTTGCGGGAATTGGTGAGAAAACTGCATTTGCTTTAATTTCAGAATATAAGAGCATAGACGGAGTTTATGAAAATTTAGAAGAAGCAAAGCTCGGTCCTTCCGCAAAGCAGAAGCTTCGTGACGGTAAGGATATGGCTTATTTAAGCAAGGAGCTTGCGACGATTGATATAAACAGCCCCATTGATGAGCAGGTAAAAGACTGCGAAACAAATGAATACAACGGCGAAGAGCTTATAAAGCTTTTTACACGTCTTGAATTCAAAAGCTTTATAGGGCGTTGCAAGGTAGATGACAGCGTTTCGGAAAATGATGTTATTGCAACCGAAATTACAGACGAAAAGGAACTTTCAAAGCTTTTATCGGGACTTTCTGAGTTTAACTATTATCTTTTCAAGAAAGAGGATAGTGCCGAAGCTATAGCCTTTATTACAGGCGAAAAGGCTTATTATACGGAGCTTCCTTTGGAAAACTTCAAGGAAATTTTTGAAGATGAAAACGTAAGCAAAGTTTCCCACGGAATAAAAGAAGATATTGTTATTTTGAGTAAATTTAATATAGGTTATAAAAGCTTTGCTTTTGATGCAAAAATCGGAGCATATATCTTGGATCCCACAGCATCTGACTATAAGCTTTCCCGTCTTTCTATGGCTTATCTTTCATGCCTTACAGAGGATTTTGAGGATAAAAAAGCTCCTTCTGTGAAGGAAAATGAAAACAAGCTTAAAATAGCAGGCTCTGCGGTAACATCTGTTTTTGCTCTTCGCAAAGTTATAGAAGATAAGATAAAGGAAAACGGACAGGAATTTTTGCTTAACGAAGTTGAAATGCCCTTAACGGGAGTTTTGGCTGATATGGAAATCAAGGGCTTTTTTGTGGATAAGGAAATGCTCTGCGCCTACGGAAAAGAGCTTGATTTAAGGATTAAATCCTTGGAAGACAGCATCTATTTCATGGCAGGTGAAGAATTTAATATAAATTCTCCAAAACAGCTCGGAACGGTTTTGTTTGAGCATCTTAGTATTCCTGCTTTGAAGAAAACAAAAACAGGATATTCCACCGATGCGGAGGTTTTGTCTGAGCTTTCAGATAAGTACCCCATAGTCGAAGCGATTTTGGAATATCGACAGTTAGCTAAACTTAAAGGAACATATGTTGACGGAATGCTTCCCTTAATCGGGGAAGACGGGAAGATTCACTCCACCTTTAATCAGACGGTTACTGCAACGGGAAGAATAAGCTCGGCAGAGCCGAACTTACAGAACATTCCCGTAAGAATGGAAGAGGGAAGACGCCTTCGTAAAATGTTTACATCAGGAAGCGACGACAGAATATTGATAGATGCGGACTATTCTCAGATCGAACTTCGTGTGCTTGCCCATTTGTCAGGGGACGGTGCTATGCAAAATGCCTTTTTAGGCGGCAGAGATGTTCATAAAAAGTGTGCATCTGAAATATTCAAAGTAAGTGAAGATGAAGTAACAGATGCCATGAGAAGAAAGGCAAAGGCTGTTAATTTCGGCATAGTTTACGGAATAAGCGAGTTTGGATTGGCTAAAGATATCCATGTTACAAGAGCGGAAGCCAAGCGTTATATGGAGGCATATTTTGAAACTTATCCCAAGATAAAAGAATTTATGGATAAAACCGTTGCCGATGCGAAAGTGGACGGAATAGTTAAAACCATGTTTAATCGCCGTCGCTATATCCCGGAAATTTTGTCCGGCAACTTTAATACACGATCCTTTGGCGAACGTGCGGCAATGAACACTCCCGTTCAGGGAACGGCGGCTGACATTATTAAAATTGCTATGGTACGGGTAAAAAAAGCATTGGATGAAGAGCTTAGGGATTCTCATCTTATTCTTCAAGTTCACGACGAACTCATAGTGTCTGCTCCTCTGTCAGATGCAGAAGAGGCAGAAAAAATATTGATAAGGGAAATGGAAAATGCCGCAAAGCTTGTGGTTCCCCTGGTGGCAGAAGCCGGCAGAGGATTTTCCTGGTATGATGCAAAATGAGATTTGTTTTAGGTTTAACCGGCGGAACAGGAGCCGGAAAAAGTGCAGTGAGCGAATATCTTAAGAAAAAGGGTGCAACCGTTATAGATGCAGATAAGCTGAGCCGCGAAATAACAAAAGAGGGCGGCGTTGCCTTGCCTGAAATTGATGCATCCTTCCCGGGAGTAATAAAGGACGGGGTTTTAGACAGGCGTGCCCTTGGAGAAATTGTTTTTTCAGATAAGGAAAAACTTATGATTCTCAATAAAATCACCCATAAATATATAAAAAAGCTTACGGAAGAAAAACTTTCCCAATCAACGGGGATAGTGGTACTTGACGCACCTTTGTTATTTGAAGCGGGGGAAGAAGTTCTTTGCGATAAGGTTGTTTTTGTTTCGGCAGAGGATGAGATAAGACTGAAAAGAATAATGGAAAGGGATAAGCTTTCATTGGGCGAGGCAACGGCTCGGATTAATGCACGGAACCTTGATGAAATTAAGGAAAAGTGCGATTTTTGTGTTTATAACAACGGGGATACGGAAACTCTTGAGAAAGAAGTGGATTCCCTTTTGTTAAAATGTGTCGGAAAGGATATTTAAGGTAGATGAAAAAGGTTTTAAGACTCTTTATTGTGATTTTTATACTGGCTTTTGCTACAGCCTTTATTTTAGGGAAAATAGAAGTTAAACATAAGGAGTTAATTGACGAAACTGCAAATAAATATTCCCTTGATAAGCATCTTGTATATGCTCTCATTATGACGGAAAGCAAATTCGATGCGGGAGCTAAATCTTTGAAGGATGCATCAGGTCTTATGCAGCTTACTCCGGATACGGCTCTTTGGTGTGCGGAAAAGATTGGTGATGCTAATCTTGCTGCGGAAGTTACCGTGCCGGAAGTTAACGTAAACCTCGGGTGTTTTTATCTTAAATATCTGCTTGATATGTATGACGGCGAAGAAAGTGCGGCACTTGCGGCATATAATGCCGGAAGCGGAAATGTTGATAAATGGCTCAATGATTCAGCCTATTCTCCCGATGGCAGGGTTTTAACGGGAGCACCTTTTCCGGAGACAGACCAGTATATAAAGAAAGTTACATTTTTCAAAAAGCTTTATACTTTACTTTACGGAGAATGATTATGGCGAATATTATAGAAATAACAGAATTTAATAACCCTTCCCTTGACGTATATGCAAGGCTTACGGAAGCGCAGCTTAAAAACAGGCTGGATAAAGAAAACGGGCTTTTTATCGCAGAAAGCCCCAATGTAATAACCTATGCATTGGAGAGAGGGTATGAGCCGGTATCGCTCCTTATGGAAAAGAGGAAAATTGATGGCGGAGGCAAGGATATAATTGAAAAGGTGGGGGATATTCCCGTCTATACGGCAGAAGGCAAGATTTTGGAAGGACTGGTTGGCTATCCTCTTACAAGAGGAATACTTTGTGCGATGAAGCGTCCTTACCTTTTATCTCTTGATGAAGTACTGAAAGATGCAAAGCGTGTTGCGGTTTTGGAAGATATCGTGGATTCCACAAATGTGGGAGCTATTTTCAGAAGTGCGGCAGCGCTGGGGATAGATGCAGTATTAATTACACCGTCTTGTATTGATCCGTTAAACAGAAGAACTGTGAGAGTTAGTATGGGAACTGTTTTTCAGGTGCCATGGACATATATAGGAGAGGGGATAGAAGACTGGCCCGAAAAAGGTCTTTCCCTTCTTAATGATGCGGGATTTAAAACAGCGGCAATGGCGCTTTGGGATAACTCGGTATCTATTGATGATGAAGTCCTTAAGAAAGAAGAAAAACTTGCGATAATTCTCGGTACCGAGGGTACGGGGCTTAAAACAGAAACCATCGAAAAAAGTACATACACAGTGAAAATTCCCATGTATCACGGGGTAGATTCCTTGAATGTGGCATCTGCGGCGGCAGTTGCGTTTTGGGAACTTCGGAAAATATAAAAAGGATTTGGTGCATTGCACCAAATCCTTTTTATATAAACTTTCTTATAACCTCTGCTACAAAGTTTTCGTTGTTGGTATGGTCTGATATGTATTTCGCGTGTGCTTTTGCGCCTTCCGTTGCATTTTTCGGAACTGCTGAAAATGCGGCAAAGGTAAGCATGGGATTGTCGTTTTCGGAATCTCCCAAAGCAACGGTTTTTGATAAATCGAGGTTAAAATGTTCGCATACCCACTTTATTGCCTTGTCCTTACCGTTTGCTTTAACGGACAAGTCGTAATATCCCAAGGTGGAATGAATCGTAAAATACTCTGAAAGCATTAAAAATTCTTCCTTGCCGTCTTTTTCGGGAAAGGCAATCATTTTGGATAAGCGGATGTTATTTTCCCTTATATAATCCTCGCCCGTAATTACGGCATCATCCTTTGAAAAGGCAAGAAGTCTGTCTTTCTGGGTTTTCTTTTCGCTTATGGGCGCGTGGGTGTTATTTTCAGGCACATTAAGCTCGTATTTCTTAAATTCGGTATCAAAGTAAAAATGCCAGCCGCATTTTTTGCATATTTCGTAAATTTTAACAGTTTCATCAACGGTTGTATAATTTTCAAAAATTACGTCTCTGCCGTGGAAAATTGTGGCACCGAGGCTTGTAATTACGCCGTCAACACCTGTGTCAAAGGAAAGTTGGTCGGGAAGGCGGCTTACCGAACGCCCTGTATTTATGAAAACCATATGCCCTTTTTCTCTTGCCTCTTTTATCGCTTTTATGTTTTCTTCCGGCACAAGCTTTTCATCGTTTGCCAATGTTCCGTCGATATCTATAAAAAATGTAAACTTATCCATAAAACCACCTCTTTTGTAAGTATAGCATAAAAAAAGAACTAAGGCAATGCCTTAGTTCTTTTAATTTATTTATTTCTTAAGCTTATCCTTGGGGATGTTTACATAGTCAAATACATTGATGGGCATACCGGATGCCATTGACTTGTTTGCGCAGATACCAGTCATAATACTCATCGCACCGTCGATGTGGCTTGCCGCTCTCTTAAGGGGATCTGCGGGAGCGTCGGGATTGAAGATATCATCAAGCATAACGGGGTCGCCACCGCCGTGTCCGCCTGCAACTGTCTCAATTTCAACCTCATAGGGAGGCTTGAACTGGGGATATACTACGATATTTCTGCCCTTTACAAGACCTTCCTTATCGGAAGAATCCTGACCGTTGATATAAATATCTTCAACAACTCTCATTTCAACTCTTCCCTTGGTACCGGTTATGCAAACCTTAAGACCTTCATAGGGAGAGAAAGCATTTAATGAATAGCTCATTATTGCACCGTTGGCATAGTTAACCAAAACGTTCATTGTGTCTTCAATGCTGATGCCGTCGCCGAATACGCTCTGGTCACGGATATAGCCGTCGTCCTTTTCTGCTTCAAGGTATAAAGGACGCATATGAGGACTTGCCTCCATGTTGATTGCAAAGGGATCGCCCTTGGCATTTTCGGAGCCGTGGCAACGGTAGTAGAACTTGGTGATACCGCGCTCTTCTGCGTTTTCTCTTCCGTAGAACTTAAGTCCGCCCTGAGCGTAAACCTTTACGGGATAGGAGTTAATCCAGAAGTTTACAAGGTCAAAGTGGTGTGTTGCCTTATGTACCATTAAACCGCCTGAGTTTCTCTTATCTCTGTGCCAGCGTCTGAAATAGTCAGCACCGTGAGCAGTGTTAAGTAACCACTCGAAGTGAACCTGCTTAACATCACCGATTGCGCCCTCGGCAATTATTTCGCGGAGCTTTGAGTGATGGGGAGCATAACGGTAGTTGAATGAAACACGGAGATTTTTACCTGTTCTTTCTATGGCATCAAGTATTTCGTTGCACTTATCATCATCAACTGTCATGGGCTTTTCGGAAATTACGTCACAACCCATTTCCATCGCTTTTACGATATAGCGGTGATGAGTTCTGTCAACGGTTGTGACAATAACAACGTCGGGCTTTTCAGTCTCAAGCATTTTTTCAAACTCATCTGCACCGTAAAGATTAACATCGTGATAGCCTAAATCCTGTGTAAGGATTTTTCTGCCGAGCTCAAGTCTTGTTCTGTTAATGTCGCAAAGAGCAGTAAGATCACAGGTATCCTTGTAGGTTGTTGCAAGTGCACCATACCACATTCTTGCTCTTCCGCCGATACCTACATGTACATATCTTTTCTTTTCCATAAAAATTTCCTCCTTAAAGAAATTTATTATTGACAAACCATTGTCACTATATATATAATACACCTATAAAATTGTTTTTTCTATAAAAAAATAGCCATTTTTTTGAAAAAAAACAAAAATATTGCACTTTTTGGAGGAATTTATGGATATAAGGCAAGCGGCTTCCGATAAATTTTTTGCCGAGCGCAGCAGCTATGTCAGGCACAAAAGTATGGGATATCTTCATTTGCATAATTATTATGAGGTTTATTATCTTTTAGAGGGAGAACGAAAATATTTCATAGACAGTAATCTTTATTCCCTGGAGGAGGGAGATCTGGTTTTGGTTCCTCCTGATGTACTTCACAGAAGTGTGGGGGATGATGCAGGCTTTTATTCGAGAGTGCTTTTAAACATCCCGAAAAATATGATAGAAGAATCTTTCCTTTCTGAATTTTACAATGATTCGGATGAATATGTGTTGAAAATTCCCGCCAAGCGCAGAAAATATCTTGAGTCTATGCTTGAAAAAATGGAATATGAAGTGGGGAGAAACGACGAACACAGCAATTATCTCTTAAAATGTTATGCCAATGAACTTTTCGTATTTTTAATAAGAATAAAAAAGAGGATGGACTTTTCAAGAGCAGACAAGGAAGCTGACAGAGTTATATGTGAGGCGGCAAGCTTTATCAGAAATAATTTTGAAAAGCCCATTACTCTTGAAGTTGCGGCTAAGCGTGTTAAAATGAGTAAAACATATTTCTGTAAGATGTTCCGTGAAAAAACAGGCTTCGGATTTTCCGATTATCTTGCGGGGGTAAGGATAACCGAAGCGGCAAAAATGCTTACGGATACCGATATGGATATAACGGAAATTGCAATAAAATGCGGATATAACGACAGTTCCTACTTTGCAACGGTGTTTAAAAGAATAAAAGGAGTAACCCCTGTTAAGTACAGAAAATCTCATGAAATATAATTTTAGTTAAATTGCATATTGAAAAATTAAATAAAAGGTGCTATAATGCTCCTATATACATAAAGAAAGAGGCGTTATTTATGGAAAAGAAAAATATTGACTGGCAGAATTTAGGCTTTGGCTATATTAAGACTGACTATCGTTATGTGTCCGATTTTAAGGACGGCGCATGGGACGAAGGAAGACTTACAGAGGATGCTACTGTTGCAATCAGCGAATGTGCAGGCGTTCTTCAGTATGCTCAGACTTGCTTTGAAGGTCTTAAGGCTTATACAACTGAAGACGGAAGAATTGTTACTTTCCGCCCCGACTTAAATGCAGAAAGAATGGCAAACTCTGCAAGAAGACTTGAAATGCCCGTTTTCCCCGAGGAAAAGTTTGTTGAAGCTGTAGAAAAGGTTGTTCGTGCAAATGCGGCTTTCGTTCCTCCTTACGGCAGTGGTGCAACTCTTTATTTAAGACCCTTTATGTTCGGCTCAAACCCCGTTATCGGTGTTAAGCCCGCAACTGAATATCAGTTCAGAATTTTCGCAACTCCCGTTGGTCCTTACTTCAAGGGAGGTGTTAAGCCCCTTACATTAAAGGTTGCTGATTTTGACAGAGCTGCTCCCAACGGAACAGGTAATGTTAAGGCAGGTCTTAACTATGCAATGAGCTTACACGCTATCGTAACCGCTCACGATGAAGGTTATGACGAAAATATGTATCTTGATGCGAAGACACATACAACTGTTGAAGAAACAGGCGGTGCAAACTTCATTTTCGTAACAAAGGATAAGAAGGTTGTAACTCCTAAATCAAACAGTATTCTTCCTTCCATCACAAGACGTTCTTTGATGGTTGTGGCAAAGGAATACCTCGGTCTTGAAGCAGAGGAGAGAGAAATTACATTAGAAGAAGTTAAGGACTTTGCAGAATGCGGTCTTTGCGGAACAGCTGCTGTTATTTCTCCCGTTGGTAAGATTGTTGACCACGGCAAGGAAATCGCATTCCCCAGCGGTATGACCGAAATGGGCGAAATCACAAAGAAGCTCTACGATACATTGACAGGTATTCAGATGGGCAGAATCGAAGCTCCCAAGGGCTGGATAAGAGAAATTCTCTGATTGTAAGCGCGTAAAGGGGCGAATTTTCGCCCCTTTAAATAATTTTTAAAAACTTTAAAAAAGTTCTTGCATTATTTAAAACTTTGTGTTATAATTATTCGGTAATAGGCTGTCGGCAAAATCCGACGGCGCAAGTGAACGAGAGGTGAATACAATGAAGCAGGGAATCCATCCTGATTATAAGCAGACAACAATTAAGTGTGCATGCGGAGAAATAATCGAAACAGGTTCCACAAAGGAAGACATCACAGTCGAAATTTGTTCCAAATGCCATCCCTTCTACACAGGTAAGCAGAAGCTTGTTGATACAGGCGGTCGTGTAGAAAGATTCAGAAAGAAATTTAATCTTGAAAACAAATAAAAAAAGTGGGCAACGCCCGCTTTTTTTGTTTTTAGTGTTGCAATTATTTAGTTGCTGTGCTAAAATAAAATAAATAATTTAAGGATTGGAGAAATGAAAATGGGAATTTTTGAAGTAATTTTTATGTTTGTAATTTTCGCTTTATACGGGGTGCTTTGCCTGATTGGACTTATCGGCTATATTCTTTCTTCCTGCGCATATCACAAAATTGCAGCAAGAAGAAATATTGAAACTCCCTGGCTTGCCTGGATTCCTTTGGTTAGGGATTATACCATTGGAAGAATTACAAATGAGTATGATAAGAAAAACGGATATGACAGAAAATGGCACAAGGTTCTTCTTATATTGCTGGGAATATTTGTCGTAACATTTGCGGTTTTTTATATTATCTTTCTGGCAGCGGTTGTGGGATTGGCATTAAAAGAAGAGTTTTATTACGATTATAATATTGCTGCTGAAGTAACTGCTTTTGTTATTTCATATATAGGTATAATCCTTAGCGCATTGGTAGGCTCGGCTTATACTGCAATTTCGTACATATGCAGCTTTAAGATTTACGAATCATTAAAGCCGGAAAAGGCAATTAAGTACATCATTTTGAATATGCTTGTTCCTTTGGCAGGACCTATCTGCCTTTACATGAACAGAAATGAAGGGTATTCCTTTGAAGCTGAAGCTTCGTCGGTTGAATCTGTTCCTGTAAGTGAAGAAGCAGAGGAAGCTGCTACAGAACCTTTGGCAGAAGCTTTACCTGAAGCGGAAGCTACAGGAGAAGTTACGGAAGAAACTGAAGAAAAAACTGAAGAATAATAAAAAATACCGAAGACCTAAAATGATATGCACCCCAAAAGTTAGACACTTTTGGAGGTGCATATTTTTATGGGGAAAAAAGGACAAAGAAGCAAAAAATACTCGCCAGAATTCAAAATATCTGTTATAATGGATATGCGTGAACATCATTTGGGTTATT
>JAZRHF010000072.1:0-2720 GCA_045644565.1 Clostridia bacterium
CTATCAACTATGAGGTTGTGTGCGATATCGGAAAAAGAGTTCCGAGAATATACGAATAATTAAAAGGCTGTGCTTCGGCGTCCTCACTTGGGGATGAATCGGTTTTGGCTTGATATTTTCCGTTAATACGGCGCAAAAAAAATCCCCCATTATCCTGACGGATATGGGGGATTTTTAACACAGTTATGTGCCAAAATTATGCTTTTGAAACGAATAATCCCTAAATGAGGGCGCCGTTCCACAGCCTTTTTATCGTTTTCTTTATAAAAAGTGACATTTTGACATGTTTAGGTGACATAAGACAATGGATTTTTAATTTAAGAGGTATTATACTGTATATATTAAAAGGAGGAATGGCTATGGCAATTTTATATGATTCGGAAAATAAAATATTTAATTTGCAAACTAAAAATTCAAGCTACATAATGGGTTTGATATATGACTCATACCTTGTTCATATCCATTACGGTAAAAAGCTTAATTTTACAGATTCTGTTTCCGCAATGCTGGGCTACGATGTGCACAGAGGCGGAAATATTTCTCCCTTCGACTATGGGAACGAGGGCAGAAAAAATATCTGTCTTGATGTTCTGCCGCAGGAATATCCCACTTACGGCTCAGACCTTCGGGATCCTGCTTTCCATGCAGAGTATGCGGACGGAACAAGCTATTCAAAATTTTCATTTAAGGGCTATGAAATATATAAGGGTAAAAAGCCCATTTTAGGACTTCCTTCTGTTTATACGGAAGATGGTGACAAGGCAGAGAGTATTGATATTACTCTTTTTGACGAGGTTAAAAATGTTAAGATAATCCTTACATATACGGTTTTGGAGGACTTTGATGCAATAAGCAGACGAGTTACCGTTATAAATGAGTCAGAGGACAATGTGAAAATAAGAAAAATTATGAGTACCGCCATAGACTTCAATAATGCGGACTATAACTTAACTCATCTTCCCGGTGCCTGGGCAAGAGAACGCCATATTGAAAGAGTTCCGCTTATGAAGGGAAGACAGGGAGTTGACTCAAAGAGAGGTGCATCGGGACACAGACACAATCCCTTTATTATGCTTTCGGGCAAGGATGCAACAGAAGACTATGGTGAAGCTTACGGATTTTCCCTTGTTTACAGCGGAAACTTTGAAGCGGTTGCCGATGTTGAATATAACAACGCCACAAGAGTTTTGATGGGTATTAATTCTTTTGATTTTTCGTGGCTCCTCACACCCGGTGAAGCGTTTTATTCTCCGGAAGCGGTAATGGTTTATTCCTGTAACGGTATCGGAGAAATGTCAAGAAATTATCATAAAATGTACAGAAACAGGCTTTGCAGAGGCAAATACCGTGATTCTGTTCGTCCTGTTTTAATCAACGTTTGGGAAGCGGTTTATTTTACCTGCAACGAGGAAAAGGTACTCTCCATTGCCGAAAAAGCAAAGGAAGTCGGAATTGACCTTCTGGTGCTTGACGATGGATGGTTTGGTAAAAGAGACTCTGACAACTGCTCTCTGGGCGACTGGGTTGTTTATAAAGAAAAGCTTCCTTCAGGGATTTCAGGTCTTGCAAAGAAGGTAAACGATATCGGCTTAAAATTCGGTCTCTGGTTTGAGCCTGAAATGATTTCACCGGATTCTGACCTTTACAGAGCGCATCCCGATTGGTGTATTCACATAAAGGACAGGGGAAGAGGTCTTGGCCGTCAGCAGCTTATACTGGACTTTTCAAGAGATGAAGTGTGCGACTATATCATAAAGGCGGTTTCCGATGTTCTTTCTTCCGCAAATATCAGCTATGTTAAGTGGGATATGAACAGAAATATGTCCGAAATCGGAAACGAGGTATTGCCTGCTGAAAGACAGAGGGAGCTTCCTCACAGATATATGCTCGGTCTTTACAGAGTTCTTGAGACCATTACAACCCGTTTCCCCGATATACTTTTTGAAGGATGTGCAGGCGGTGGCGGTCGTTTTGACCCCGGTATGCTTCACTACTTCCCGCAAATCTGGACAAGTGACGATTCAGATGCTATTGAGCGTCTTTATATTCAGGAGGGAACATCCCTTGTTTACCCCGCATCAAGTGCAGGCGCTCACGTTTCCGCAGTTCCCAACCATCAGGTGGGAAGAGTTACTCCGCTTAATACAAGAGGCAACGTGGCAATGACGGGGCAGTTCGGTTATGAACTTGATCTTACCAAGCTTTCGGAAGAAGAGCTTAATGTAATAAAAGCGCAGGTTGAAACATATAAGGAAATCGGAAAGAAAATTACGAATGCTGACCTTTACCGCTTAAAGAGCCCTTATGAGGGCAATGTTACGGCGTGGGAATTTTTATCCGAGGATAAGGATTTTGCGGCAGTATTGGTGTGCAACAAGCTTGGAATTCCTTCTGCACCCAATGAGTTTATAAAGATTAAAAATCTTATACCCGATGGAAAATACAGCGAAAGAGTAACCGGCAGGGTTTACAGAGGAGATTTTCTTGAAGCTGTGGGAATAGCCTACATTCCCTCAAGAGATTTCAATTCTGTAATGCTTGTTTTTGAGAAAGTTAACTGAAAATAATTAAAAACCGCCTTTTATCTGAACAAGTCCAGTAAAAAAGGACAATAGAAAAAAACACCCTCCTATGGTATAATAGAAATATCATAGGAGGAATTTTTATGCCAAGAAGTTACAGACATATTAAGGAATACGAAAGCGAGATATTGGAACTCA
>JAZRHF010000073.1:0-8160 GCA_045644565.1 Clostridia bacterium
ATTTTTATTGTCAACATTCTTTATTATAACATAGCATAAAAAAATAGGCAAGTGATACTTGCCTATTTTTAGTTACTTGTTAAGACCGAGAATCTCTTTGGATTCGTCTCTCATTTTATACTTAAGAATTTTTCCTGCGGCGTTCATCGGAAATTCCTTTACGAATATAAAATATCTCGGAACTTTGTGACGTGCAATTGATGCATTTCCGAATTCCTTCATTTCTTCCTCTGTGGCTTCTTCGCCCTTGTGAAGAATTATCCAGGCACAGCACTCTTCGCCATAGCGCTCGTCGGGAACGCCCACAACCTGAACGTCACGTACCTTGGGATTTGTAAGATAAAATTCTTCAATTTCTCTGGGGTAAAGGTTTTCTCCGCCTCTTATAATCATGTCCTTAAGACGACCTGTAACCTTGTAGTATCCGTCAGGAGTTCTGCAGCATATATCTCCAGAATGAAGCCATCCGTCTTTGTCAATTGTCTGAGCGGTTGCTTCGGGCATCTTATAATAGCCCTTCATGATGTTAAAGCCACGAGCCACAAACTCTCCGCTTTCGCCGTCAGGCACTTCTTCTCCTGTTTCGGGATCTATTACCTTACACTCAACATTCGGGAAAGGAGTTCCTACGGTTTCAACTCTGTGGTCAATATCCTCATTAACCTCACCCATTGTACAACCGGGAGAAGCTTCCGTCTGACCGTAAACCGAAATAATTTCCTTCATATTCATTTCATCTGCGGCACGGCGCATAAGGTCTGCAGGACAGTTTGCACCTGCCATTATGCCCGTTCTCATATAGGAAAAGTCGGTTTTTGCAAAATCCTTATGATTGAACATCGCGATAAACATAGTGGGCACACCGTTAAAGCAGGTGATATGCTCATCGTTCACGCAGGCAAGGGATGATTTGGGAGAAAAATAGGGCATCGGACAAAGTGTTCCGCCGTGTGTCATCATAGATGTCATGGAAAGTACCATTCCGAAGCAATGGAACATAGGAACCTGAATCATCATACGGTCCGCGGTGGATAAATCCATTCTGTCTCCTATTGTCTTACCGTTGTTTACTATATTTCTGTGGGTAAGCATTACGCCCTTGGGAAAGCCCGTAGTTCCCGATGTATACTGCATATTGCATACATCGTCGGGCTTAACCAGCGATGCACGGCGACGAACCTCTTCTCTTGGAACAAGCTCGGAACGCTTTAACATTTCTTCCCAGGTAAGACATCCCTGCATCGAAAAGCCTACCGTTACGATATTACGAAGGAAGGGAAGATTTTTGGAGTAAAGCGCATCGCCCGGCTTCATATTTTTAAGCTCGGGGCAAAGCTCCTCCATAATTTCCTTATAGTTTATATCCTTACACTCGTCAATCATAACCAATGTATGAGTGTCCGACTGCTTTAAGAGATATTCAATTTCGTGAATTTTATATGCTGTATTTACAGTAACCAATACAGCACCGATTTTCGTTGTTGCCCAGAAGGTTATATACCAGGCGGGAATGTTGGTTGCCCATACAGCAACGTGGTCCCCCGCTTTTACACCCAGTGAGATAAGTGCCGCCGCACATTCATCCACATCACGGCGGAATTCCGAATAGGTTCTTGTATAGTCAAGAGTGGTATATTTGAATGCATACTGGTCGGGATATGTTTCAACCATTGTGTCAAGCACTTCGGAGAAAGTATAGTCAATGATGTCATACTTCTTCCACACAAAAGTACCGGTCTTATCCCTGTTATAATATACCTTGTCATGCTCCTTCTTGTCTCTTGAAAGAGATGCGATATAGTTGGCAAAATGGGTAAGAACTATATCTGCATCGTCAATCTCTTCATTCCACGATGCACAGATAAATCCGTCAAAATTAAGAGATGTAAGTGCATTGATAAAGTTTTCAACCGGAAGTGTTCCCTCTCCTATAAGGACTGTTTTTCCATCTGCCATATCTCCGAGACGTACATACTTAATGTAAGCACCAAGGCTTTTAATGGTGGTTTCTGCAGTTTCTCCTGCTCCAAAATAAGTGCCTCGGATATTCCAGGAAGCGCCCAAAGCCGCAGAGGAGAAAAAGTTTATTATGTCTATAACATTTTCGGTGTCGGAAAGATATCCTACCGTTTCAAGTAAAATTTTCACATCTCCGTCTTCTGCGCACTTGATTGCTCCGGAAAGCTTTTCAAAAAGCACTTCTTTAGACATTTCGTTCTCAATACGGATAATGACATTTTCAACTCCTGCATTTCTTGCCATTACCACATATTTATAAATATCTTCACCTGTTGCCATATCAGATTCCAATGACAGAGGATAATGAAGTGCAGAAACAGAAAGACTTCTGTTTAAGAGCTTTCTTTTGGCATCCGCAACACGGTCATTTCTCAAAATGCTGTCATAGTGAGATGCTCTTTCTTCTTTTGCATCGTAAATTTCAAAGCCGGTATATCCATAGTCATAGGCGTAGCGACACAAATCCAAAAAGGAGGCTCTTTTTACATTTTTTGTCGAGAAAACAATTTTCATTTTAATCCTCCTCGAAGACTATCTTGTTGAGAGCATTTATATAAGCTCTTATACTTGCGGCTACTATATCTGTTGAAATGCCGTTACCGGAATAGAGTTTACCGTTGTTTCTGAGCTTTACGATTGCAGAACCCAGGGCTTCCTTGCCTTCCGTTACCGCCTGAATCTGGAAGTCGTCAAGTTCATAATGATATCCGATGCTCTGCTCGATTGCACGGAAAGCCGAATCAATAGGGCCGTCTCCTGTGCTTACACCTGAAATAAGCTCTCCGTTGCACATTAATGTTACCTGAGACATAGCACTTACCTTGTTACCGCTGCTTGTATTGTAACTTTCAAGATGATATGTAGAAGGAGCCTTCTGAGCTTCGCTTGCAATTAAAGCCTCAAGCTCTTTCGCACCGATTGAACTTTTCTTTTCGCATACATTTATAATTGCTTTAAGCACTTTACCGGAATCCTCATCGGAAAGGTCATATCCCAAAATTTCTGCCGCCTGAGAAACCTGGCTGATTGTGCTGTCGGAATCAAGCAAAATTTTCTTATTTTCGCTTACTTCCTTTTCCGAATCGTAAGCCACGTGATTTATGCTGTCAAGCAAGTCATTTATGCTTCTGTGAATTTTGGTATTTTTAAGAGAAGTGGTTATTCCGAGAGCGTCACCTCTTGCGCTTACTATGTCGGAAATAACTCCGGAGGAAAGAATGTTTTCTCCTGCCATAGCACTCTTGATTCCGTCTGCTCCCTTTTCAGTTGCGGCAATAGCAGATGCACTTGCCATACCGAGAGCATCTGACACCTTTACATAAACAGGAACGGAAACTTCCGCCTTAATCTTTGATACGATTTCCGCAATTTCGGAAGGAAGAGAAACCCCTGCCTCGTCGGATACGGAAACGATTGCAGCGCCGTTTTCAACAGCTGCTTTCACTGCGGAAACAAGGAATGCAATGTCAGCTCTTGTAGCACCAAGGGCAGAAAACTCTACATCATCGGTGTACTTTTTAGCCTCAACAGTAAGCTCACCGATTTTTTCAAGCATTTTTTCTTCCTTTATATGATAGATATACTCCATCTGCACAGTGGAAACGGGCAATTCAACCTGCAAGCGGGGTTTAACCGCTTCTTTAACGCATTCCCAGGCTACTGCAACATCTTCCTTTGTAAAACCTACAGGAATTGCCACTGCACTTTCCTTCACATTCTGGCAAATGGTTTTATATATAATTTTATCTTCACGTTCATTTTTAACGCCTGCAAGCTCGATAGCATCAATACCAAGAGAATCCGCGCAGGATGCAACAGCAGTTTTTTCGCGGAATAAAAGCGAAACAGCTCTGTCCTTGGAAAGCTCCTTCAATGTAACGTCTGTGATATTGATTTTTCTCATAAAAACCCTCTTTTCTAATTTTTTTACCGCTTTTGCTTTGCACAAAAAAACGTTTCCGTCTCCTTGTTTGTTCAAAGAGACGAAAACGCTAAAACTCTGATAACATTTCCGCGGTACCACTCTTCTTCACCCCGAAGGATGCTCCTTTGATGCAAACACATCTTAACTCTGTAACGGGAGTTCCCGTTTGCCATTACTATATCTTTCACGGCAACCGCTCCGCGGCGAGTTCGGCAATTCTTCTCCTGTGCCTTGCACCTACCGGCATTTCTCTGAAAGGCGAAAACCTTACTTACTATTCCGCTTCACTGCGTTTATATATATTAATAATGAAGAGATTATACCATCTATTTTTTAATTTGTCAAGACTTTTTTATTTAATTACAGTTGACCAGTCATCCTCCCAGGGATATACCATACGGATAACTTCACCATTACGCTTTGCCGATTCTTCGGCATAAATTCCGGGAAGTGTCATCGCAAGGCCTTCCTTTAAGCTTATGGGAGCTTCCTTTCCTTCAAGAAGTGCCGTAAAGAAGTGGTCCTGCATAGCAAAATCAATACCATCGTGTCCCTTTGCCTTGGGGTTATCCTTATATGCAGGAGGCATAAATTCGCCTGTTATTTCCTGAAGCTTGTTGTTTTCGTCCTTCATGGAATTATATCTTATAACGGGCTTACCCATTCTGTCAATTCGCTCCATATAGCCTTCTGTTCCGAACACTCTGTAATTGTGGTGTCCGATGTCGGCTCTGCAGCGACCGTTTCTCATAAGACGGATTACAACGCCGGACTCTGTCCTGAAGTTAGCGCAAACCATATCGTCCTTCTTGTCGCCGTCATAATCATCAGCGTGAGGACCTGTTCCGAAAGCACTTACATAACGAAGTTCTTCATCTACTACGGTAAGAAGAGGACCGAGAGAATGTGTGCAGTATCTTATGGGCGAAAGAAGCTTTCTCCAGTCTCCGTTTTCGGTTAATGCCTTATGTCCGTCGGAATTAGGCATGCTCCAGTGAATGTATTCAGCTTCCATACAATAGGGCTTTCCGAGCTTTCCCTCATTAAAAAATTCCTGAAGCATAACAGCAAACTTCTGCTCGTTGGGGTTTGCGCCGACAGAAATCATAGCAGTTGACTTTTCTGCCGCCTTCCATATTCTTTCCGCTTCCTCTAAATTTGCAATTACGGGAATATCTGTAAGTACGTTTATATTTTTCTCAAGTGCCTTTATGCAAAAATCGCAGTGAACGTCTGCTCCGGTTTCAACTATTATAACGTCAAGATTTGCTTCATCAAGCATCTTGTCATAGTCTTCGTAGAATACAACGTCAGGATAAAGCTCGCTCATAGCAGCATCCATAAGCCATTGCTTTTCATAAAAATTACGGGGAAATAAGTCGCACGCCGCCGCAGGAATTACCGAGTCAAAGGAATCTGCCGCAAGCTTGAACATAAGTCTTCCTCTGTGACCGAGACCAACTACGCCAACTCTGAATTTTTTCATAAAAACATCTCCTTTTGTTTTATATCTCGAGTATAGTGCAAAAGGTAAGAAAAATCAAGCAAATAAGGAATTTTTACATATATTGCTTTAAAATTCTTTCTTTTTATATTCCGCAGGAGTAAACCCGGTAACACTTTTAAAAGCCTTTGAAAAAACCGATGGCTCATAGCCCACCGAAAGAGCAACGCTTGTAGCCGTAGCTCCCGGAATTGCAAGAAGCTCCGTCGCTTTTTTAATTCTTAAATCCGTCAGATACTCTTTAGGAGAAAGCCCTGTACTTTCTTTGAATATAGTATAAAAATAACTTCTGTCAATGCCAAGCCTTTCCGATATATGTTCAACTGTTATATCGCTTTCCGTAAAATGCAATTCAAGAAAATTTACGGCGTGTGAAACATAAACATCCTTTGCCCTTATACCTTTCTCCCCCGCCGTGTCCGCCTTTATGCATTCGTCTAAAAATTCATAAAGCTTTGATGCAAGTATAAACTCTCTGCCGGGTTCAATCTCATCCATCATATCAATTATGCTCTGCATAAGATATGGAACTTTTGTTTCCGCTAAGTTTGTTTTTACAGGATTTTCCTTTGTGACACCGAGCCTTTCAAAAAACTCTCTCGCACTTTTTCCCCGAAAACTAAGCCACATATTTCTCCAGGGCGTATTCATATCAGCCTTTTCCGTCCTCTGCTGTCCCGGGAAGGTAACTGTTAAGTCACCTTTCTTTATTTCTATCTCCCGTCCGTCAACCGAAAATACTCCGCATCCTGCAAAGCAATACTGCATTATATAGTCGGCGGTTATAACAGGACCGTATATATGTCCTTTTCCGATAAACCTGTCTTTCCCACAGTTTTCAAGTGAAATATTAAAGCTTCGTAAAAACGCCATTTCTACACCTCAAATACTCAACATTTTACAAGCAGATTCTAACATAAACACCTTAACAAGTCAAGCAATTTGTGGTATTATACAATAGAATAATAAGGAGGCGTAAATTATGAAAAAGTATAAAGTAGCTATGGTTGGCGTCGGCAGAGGAACCGCATACGGCCATATTTTCTCAAACCATCCCGACACAGAGGTTGTAGCTCTCTGCGACATGGATGAAAAAAGCCTTGAACAAAACGGTAAAGAATTTAACTTAAGCGACAATGCACTTTTCACAGATTATGACGGCATATTAAATACCGATGCCGATATCGTTGTTATCGGAACCCCAATCCCCTTCCACGCAGAACAGACAATTAAGGCAATGCAGGCTAAAAAGCACGTACTTTGTGAGGTTACTGCATCTGACTCCATTGAAAGCTGCATCAAAATGGTGGATGCGGTAAGAAGTTCCAAAACCAAATTTATGCTTGCGGAAAACTGTTGCTATATGCAGTTTGCCATCGATTGGGCCAAGGATATAAAGGCAGGGAAAATAGGAACCCCCTTCTATGCAGAGGCTGACTATGTTCACGAAATCAGAAGCCTTGTAGACGGAAAATGGCGTGCAAACCGTGCACCGCTTCACTATTGCTCGCACAGCTTAGGCCCTATTCTTATGTGGATGGATGACCATATTGTAAGATGTACGGCATCCGGAACAGAATCAAGAAGCTTTGAAAAGAAAACCGATGGTAATATTGATATTCAGGTAGCACTTTTCGAAACTGCAAAAGGAGCAACAATAAAAATGGCACGAAGCTCCGTTGCACTCCGCCATCCTGCACTCTGTACCTACAATATTATTGGCACAAACGGCTTTTTGGAAGCCAGCAGACGCGGATATAACGGAAAAGGAATGCGCTATTTTGCAGACGAAGACCCGGAAAAGGGAATCGAAATTGACATTTCAACCTCATCCCCTGATGTAACAGAAATCACATTGGGTTCTCACGGTACAAGCGAATATTTCCTCGTAAGAGATTTTCTTAAGTCCATCGAAAATGACACAACACCCCCCATCGACATCGTGAAGGGTATGGATATGACAATCCCCGGCCTCGTTGCCCACGAAGCGGCGAAAAAAGGCGGAACCTGGCTTGATGTTCCAAGAATAACAGACTGATAACTCTGTCATTCTGAGCCTTTAGGGATTTTGCCTCAAAATCCCGAGGGCGAAGAATCTCTTTAAAAATCTAACAAAATATATAAAAGCACCCTTCAGCCAACTGCCTGAAGGGTGCTTTTTTTATTCATTTTCCCATTAAATTCAGCCTATATAATCATAGCCTCCGCATACTTCGTATCCGTCTTTATCAATATAGCCCCACTTTTCTCCAAGTTTAACAAAAGCACTACCTCAAGTCCGCACTTTACGCTATCGGAGATTCGATTTTACATTTCGCTTCGCAAAAATGCAAAACTACGCCGTTTTTGCCGCTTCGTAGCTTCGGGGCCCCGAAAAGCCGACGGCTTTTTGGGGTGAGGAGGAGCAATATTATGGGCATATTTTTGCTTTGCAAAATGGAGCCCATATTTATTTGCTCCGACGATATGTCAAGTTCGAATTCCCGTCGAATTTCAAACAAATAAACACTACCTCAAGTCCGCACTTTACGCTATCGGAGATTCGAGTATCGTGATTTTGCAAAGCGAAATCACTAAACCTTCGGCGTTTTTGCCGCTTCGTAGCTTCGGGACCCCGAAAAGCCGACGGCTTTTTGGGGTGAGGAGGAGCAATATTATGGGCATATTTTTGCTTTGCAAAATGGAGCCCATATTTATTTGCTCCGACGATATG
>JAZRHF010000074.1:0-6947 GCA_045644565.1 Clostridia bacterium
TTTACTTTTACAACAACCAACGCATCCAACTTAAAACAAAACTGACTCCGCTCGAAAAACGAAGTCAGTATGTTGCTTAAAATTTAATATTCTGCCATAGGGGGTTCTTTTTGTGCTGTCTGCACAAACTGGGGCAGTTCAATCAAAAAAGGCGGTTTTTGTGTTTGACATAAAATAATTAATGTGGTATAATGATTTGCGTAAGATAGGGAAGAAGGGATTATATGAAGCTGCTTGAAGCTGTACGGAATCTTCTTTTTCCGCCACGGTGTGCAAGTTGCCTTAGGGTAATTGGGAAAAGAACGGTATTTTGCTCTTACTGCATGGCGGAAATTCCTTTTATAGACGGATTCACCTGCGATAAATGCGGGATATCCCTTTCTGCAAATTTCCCGGGAAAGATATGTGCAAGGTGCAACGACAGAAATTTTCGATTTGATAAAAACATTCCTCTTTTTGAGCATAGGGGACACGGAAGACAAACTGTGCTTAATATGAAATACAGGAGCTATCCCGTTATAAGGGATATGGCGATTCTTATGTCAAATCGCATCGCAGAAGAAAAGCTTGATATTGATTTAGTGACCTTTGTGCCGATGACTGAAAAAGAGGAACGTAAAAAGGATTTTAATATAACATATTTTCTTTCAAAAGAAATAGCAGTTCTTTTGGGACTGTGTCATAATGAGGTTCTTTCAAAGATCAGAGAAACCAAAAAGCAGAAGGAACTTACGGAAAAAGGACGCATTTCAAATGTCCTTGGTGCATATAAAGTGACAGGGGACGTTAAAGATAAAAGCATTTTACTTGTTGACGATGTTTTTACAACGGGTGCGACAATGGACGAATGTGCAAAAATCTTGAAAAGGGCAGGGGCTAAAGAGGTTATTTGTACCTCGGTAAGCATCCGCGACAGGGAGTAGGCATGATTGATTTTCATTCCCATGTTCTTCCGTCAATTGACGACGGAGCGAAAGACGTAAATGAAGCCTTAATGATGCTTCAAGATGCTTATGAAAAAGGTATAGGTGTGGTTTTTGCAACACCACATTTGAAGGTGTATTCTGACGGGGAACTCAGCGAGGCTTTGAAAACGAGGGACGAAGCCTTTGAAGTGCTTGTCAATGAGGCAAAGCAAAGAGGCACTTTAATTCCCGAGGTTAAAAAGGGCTTTGAGGTTCATCTTGATAAGGATATAACGGAGTTTTTGGATTTTTCAAAAATTTGCATAGAAGGCACAAATAAGATGTTGGTTGAGATGCCGATGCGATACTGGGATAAATTTGCAACGGACAGGATCGAAGCCTTAAAGAAAAAAGGGATAGTTCCCATCCTTGCGCATATAGAAAGATATATAGGATTTAAGAAAAATATTGAAAAGGCTCTTTTGCTTGACGGGGTTATCTATCAGGTGAATGCCGATGCATTTTTCGGATTTCGCCGGATGAGATTGGTTAAAAAGCTTTTTAAAATGGGG
The DNA here is from genome assembly GCA_045644565.1 of Clostridia bacterium. Lineage (GTDB taxonomy): Bacteria > Bacillota > Clostridia > CAKSNL01 > HGM11501 > HGM11501. The sequence continues at coordinate 1,478 of JAZRHF010000074.1, forward strand.
AAAATCGTTGTTGTCGGAAGCGATATGCATAATATGGCAGGCAGAAAAAATAAAATGTCAGAAGCATATGAAAAGGCAATGAGGAAAAATAAAGGCTATGAAATGATGTTTAAGACAGACATTTCGGCTTTATTATAAAAGGAGAATGGAAATGGACAAATGGGTTAACAGCATAATAACTGATGAGTTGGCTTCTTCTGTAGGATTTACGGAGTTTTTCATTTGCACCGCGGTGTCACTTGTTTTGGGTGTTTTGATTGCTCTCTGTCATATGTATAAAAATCCTTCTTATTCCAAAGGATTTATCATGACTACAGCGCTTCTTCCTTTTATCGTTCAGGCAATCATCATGGTTGTAAACGGAAATGTTGGAACAGGTGTTGCGGTTGCAGGTGCATTCAGCCTTATAAGATTCAGAAGCGTACAGGGAACGGCTAAGGATATCTGCACTATTTTCCTTTCCATGGCAGTTGGTCTTGCATCGGGCGCAGGCTTTATTTTTATTGCGATTTGCCTTGCGATAATAACCTGCATCATCCTTCTTTTATATGTGAAAATTGATTTTGGCGGAGCAAGGGATTCTGAAAAAATCCTTAAAATAACAATTCCTGAAAATCTTGAATATGAAGGCGTTTTTGATGAAATATTCAAAGAATACTTAAAGACTTACGAACTTGTGGGAACAAAAACAACAGATATGGGAAGTTTATACCGCCTTACATACAGAGTTATCCTTAAGGATGTTAAGCAGACCAAGGCATTTATTGATGACTTAAGAACAAAAAACGGCAACCTTGAAATTGCCCTTAACATAAGAGCAGAAAGTGAAAAATCACTTTAAGAAAAACCGCAGACATACGACAGTATGCCTGCATTTTTTATACTTCTCTAAGACGAAAAATTCCTAACTCAAAACTGCTCATAGCACCACAAAAATCTCGAGGTTGAGTGCAGAACAAGGAAAAAGTTGAAGGAATCCTTGACGGATATGCGATAAAAACTCCGCAGGATTTTTTGAGCAAAAAAGCAAGGACTCGATGTCCTTGCTTTTTTCTTGATGCAAGACTTTTTGACACAGTTATGTGCCAAAATCGTGGTTTTTGGGCGATTTATCCCCAAGAAGCACCGCCTTATGCCTGCGGTTTTTTTATGCCCTTTCTATTGCTACGGCGTGGGAAATACCGGGGATGGATTCGCCCTGCTTTGAAAGCTCGGGGCTCATTAAAGCACCAGTGGCGCAAAAAAGAACTCTTTTAAGCTCCCACTTTTCTATTTTGGGAAGGATATAGGCGCAAAGCACGCTTGCACTGCAACCGCAACCGCTTCCGCCTGCATGAACGTCCTGCTTTTCAAGGTCATAAATTTCGCATCCGCAGTCAAAATGGCGGTCTCTTATATCAATGCCGTCACGAAGCAAAAGCTCATCGGCAAGGGCACTTCCCAGTGTTCCAAGGTCACCGGATATAATAAGGTCATAGTAGTCGGGAGTAAGGTTTAAGTCGGTAAGATGAGTTTTTACCGTGTCCGCAAAGGCAGGTGCCATGGCACTTCCCATGTTGGCGGCATCCTTTATGTCCTTATCCACGATTTTGCCTACCGTTGCATGGGTTATTTTTAATTTTGATTCTTCACCCGATAAAACTATGCATCCCGAAGCTGTTGATGTCCACTGGGCTGTAGGAGTTCTTTGTGTTCCGTATTCCAGAGGGAAGCGGAACTGTCTTTCAGCACAGCAAAAATGGGAGCTTGTGGCGTTGGCAGAAAGGCGGGCAAATCCCGATGCCACAGAGAGCGAGGAAAGCAAAAGCCCCTCTGCCATGGTTGAGCATGCACCGTAAATTCCGAGATAGGGAACATTTAAGTCACGGATTGCATATATACTGCTGACACATTGATTCAATAAATCCCCCGAAAAGAGCACATCCGCATCAGAGGGGTATTTTCCGCATTTTGAAAAGGCTTTCTTTATACACCTTTTAAGCATTTCGGATTCTCCTGCTTCAAAGCTTTTCATGCCGAAATATTCATCAGGCTCAATTTCGTCGAAATACTTTCCGAAAGGACCTTCCGATTCTTTTTTTCCTGCAACCGATGCATAACTTTTTATATATGGCGTTCTTTTGAAAATAACGCTTCGTTCACCCTTATGTGTAATCATACTTTTCCACCTTGCATAAAGTAATAGATAAGTCCTGCTATAAAGGAGGTTAATCCTCCGTAGGTTAAAACCGGACCTGCGATTGAAAATATTTTTACCCCAACGCCCAGAATATATCCTTCGGGGACAAATTCCATGGCCGGGGATACGATGGAATTCGCAAAGCCAGTGACAGGCACTAAAGTTCCTGCTCCGCCCACTTTGGCGATTTTATCATATAAGCCGATGGCGGTAAGTATGGCAGAAAGGCTTATTAAAGTAACGGTAACCCATGCACCTGATTCCTTGTCCGACATGCCGAAGGATGAATAAAGGTCCGATAAAATCTGCCCTATGGCGCAGATGATTCCGCCTATGACAAAGGCAAAGGCGGTGTTTTTTATTATGGGTGACTTTTTTGCCATGGAGTCTGCGAGCTTGTTATAATCTTTTTTTGAAATGTCGCTCATAATTTCCTCCCGTAATTTTTTTATTTAGTATTATCAGGAGGAACTTAAAATATTTACATAAAATTAATTAATTGTTGTAGCATTTTTTGAAAATATATGTTATACTATATTTTAATGTTGAATTTATATCCGCAGGAGACGGAAAGGATTGATTTTTATGATGATGTGTACGAGGTGCAAAAAGAACGTGGCAGTCGTATTTATCACAAAGCTTGAAAACGGAAAAACAATTAATGAAGGACTTTGCTTAAAATGCGCCAAGGAAATGGGAATTCCGGCAGTTGATAAAATTATGCCCAATATGCCCGACATGGAAAATCTGTCAGAGGAAGAAATGGAAAATATGACAAATCAGCTCGCTGATTTGTTCGGCGGAAATCTTCCCGATATGATGGGAGGTCTTTTCCCTCAGGGAGGTATGGGTGAAGCTGAATCCGAAGAAGAGGAAGATGCGGAAAAGAAAAACGAAAGACGTGGCAAGAAAGACCAGGAGAAAAAGCCCAATAAACGAAAAATGCTTGAAACCTTCGGCACTAATCTTAACGAGAGAGCAAAAGAGGGCAAGGTTGACCGTGTTATCGGACGTGACAGAGAAATCGAACGTCTTATTGAGATATTAAACCGCCGTCAGAAAAATAATCCTTGCTTGCTTGGTGAGCCCGGTGTGGGTAAAACCGCAATCGCAGAAGGGTTGGCGGTTCGTATTGTTGAGAAAAAGGTTCCGGAAAAGCTTCTTGATAAAGAGGTTTACGCTCTCGACTTTACAGCCATTGTGGCAGGAACACAGTTCAGAGGTCAGTTTGAAGCCCGTCTTAAAGGGATTCTTGAAGAAGCTAAAAAATGCGGAAATGTTATTCTGGTAATTGACGAAATCCATAATATAATGGGTGCAGGTGATGCGGAAGGTGCCATGAACGCCGCCAACATCTTAAAGCCTGCACTTGCCCGTGGTGCGGTGCAGATAATCGGTGCAACTACTCTTACGGAGTACAGAAAACACATCGAAAAGGATACCGCACTTGCAAGAAGATTTCAGACGATTATTGTTGATGAACCCTCATTGGAAGAAACTGTTGAAATATTAAAGGGAATAAGGCCTTATTATGAAAACTATCATCATGTAATTATTTCCGATGAGTGCTTAAGGGCGGCGGCTGTTTTGTCGGAAAGATACCTTAATGAAAAGTTTTTGCCCGACAAAGCCATTGACGTAATTGACGAGGCGGGAAGTAAGGCTAATCTTGCAAACGAAGCTCTGGCACGTCTTACGGTATTAAATCGTGAACTTTCAAAGCTTACGGCAGAAAAAGAAGCCGTGGAGAACGACGATTCCATTGAATACTATAAGAAAATGTCGGAATATAAAACTAGGGAAGAGCAGCTTAGTGCTGAGATAAAGGAGCTTGAAAAAGCAAGCGAATTTACAAATCTTACCATTGAGCACATTGCAGCGGTTATTGAGAATATGACCAAAATTCCCGTACAGAAAATAACGGAGCTCGAGACGGATAAACTTTTATCCCTGGAGGATATCCTTCATAAGAGAGTAATCGGTCAGGACGATGCGGTAGATGCGGTTTCCCGTGCTATCCGAAGAAACAGAGCAGGTTTATCCAAGAAAATGCGTCCTGCTTCCTTCATATTTGTAGGACCTACAGGCGTTGGTAAGACAGAGCTTGCAAAGGCTCTTGCCGAGGCTATGTTTGACAGTGAGGACTACATTATAAGAATGGACATGACAGAGTATATGGAAAAGCACTCTGTTGCAAAAATTATCGGCTCACCTCCGGGATATGTGGGATATGACGATGCGGGACAGCTTACGGAAAAAATAAGACGCCGTCCTTATTCCGTTATACTTCTTGACGAAATAGAAAAGGCGCATCCGGATATTCACAATATTCTTCTTCAGATTTTGGATGACGGTCGCCTTACAGACAGCCACGGCAAGGTGGTAAGCTTTGAACATGCCGTAATCATTATGACATCCAATGCAGGGTCCGACTGGAAGGGCTCGGGCCTTGGCTTTACTCCTGATGCGGCAAAAGCTGACTCAGAAAAAGTAAAACGCGCACTTAAAGATATTTTCCGTCCCGAATTCTTAAACAGAGTGGATGAGGTTGTGGTATTTAATCGCATAACCGAAGAAGACTCTCTTAAGATTCTTGATATTATGCTTTCGGATATTACGTTTATGCTTAAGGAAAAAGGAATTAAGCTTATAGTTACCGACGAAGCAAAGAAATTTATCGCATCAAAAGGATATGATGATAAAAACGGTGCAAGACCCATGAGAAGACTTATATCCAATAATATGGAAGACATCGTGGCAGAGGCACTTATCAGAGGAACTCTTATGGCAGGGGAAACTTGCACAATAGGGGTAAAGGACGGAGAAATTGCAATAGTATAAAAATACTCTTGTTATTTTCTCATTGCTATGCTATAATATAAAAGATGCAGGACAGACAATCGCGGGACAGGAGAAATCCTGTAATGAGGAAAGTCCGGGCTCCGGGGCAAAGGATGCCGGGTAACTCCCGGTGAAGGCAACTTTAAGGAAAGTGCAACAGAAACATACCGCCTGTGGGAAGATGTAAGTCTACCTGCGGGTAAGGGTGAAATGGTGAGGTAAGAGCTCACCGGCTTCGGGGTAATCCGAAGGCCGTGTAAACCCCATCCGGAGCAACGCCTGTAATGGCAGAAAGGGTTAAAGATGGCCCGTCTCCTTTCTGGCAGGCGGCTTTAGCCTTGCAGAGATGCATGGCATAGATAGATGATTGTCTGATACAGAACCCGGCTTATAGTCCTGCTTCACCAATAAAAAAAGCATTTGCTTTTAAGCAAATGCTTTTTGATTTTA
>JAZRHF010000075.1:0-3849 GCA_045644565.1 Clostridia bacterium
ACACTTAACACCTACATAGAAATACCAAAGTCCTACTGTAATGATGGATATAAGCCAACCCAACCGTAAGCCTTCCTGAGCGATAAAATTTACATTTGGATTATCGGAGAAAAAGACAACTATGTGCCTTACAAATCTGGAAGTAATTATGGCTATTATAACAGACATGATTTTGGAAAGGAAAACGAAGTGCTTTCCATCAGATTTGCCTGATGAAATACGCCCCATAAGTATACTTGTTACAATGACGGATATTTCGATGAAAAAGCCTATTATGTATGCGAGATAGGGGTTGCCTGTTATTCCCATAGATATGACATCTGCCGTAAAACAAATAAATGAACCGCTTAAATACATAAGATATATTCCGAAAACGGCATCCATAAGGAGAACAAGCAAAGTCCATATGAAAAATACGAGAATCAACTTTTTTATATTTATATCGTGAAATCTTTTTCCTGTAAAAAAATAAGCAATGTATAATGCTGCCATTCCGGCAGTAAGACAAAAATTTTTATTCCACCAATCATTTAATATATCTTCAGGATGAACTCCGCATAATATTAAAATTGAAAAAGTTATAAGCATCCCGAGCATCCAAGCTACTAATGTTCCTAACCGCATAATAATAAGCTTTTTCATTTTCAATTACAACTCCTCGTTATTAATTATATCCATCAACAGGATAAGGATAGTTTGCTCCGTCTATCGCATTTGCATCTCTCAATAAATCTTCGTTTTGGTTTTCTGGAAGTTTATTTTCTTCAGCTAAATCAACTCCGGATGGAGCTGCATCTTTGAATAATCCAAAACCGATTCATCCCAAAGTGAGGACGCCGAAAGCTCTTTTCTTTTTAGCCTTAAACTATCTTTGTACTCCAGGAGGAAACGTCCCAAACCTCGTCAACCACACCCTGATAAAATTCCGCTTCGTGGCAAACCAAGAGTACTGTTCCCTTAAATTCCTTAATGGCTTTGGAAAGCTCTTCCTTTGCCATAATGTCAAGATGGTTGGTAGGCTCGTCTAAAACCAATATATTTGCAGGGCTCTGCATAATTTTACAAAGACGTACCTTTGCATTTTCACCGCCGGATAATACCTTCATCTGGCTTGTGATGTGGTCTGTTGTAAGTCCGCACTTTGCAAGGGCGGCTCTTGCCTCTGCATTGGTAAGGGAGGGGAAGGTGTCCCAGAATTCTTGGAGGGCAGTTTTATCCGAAGCAATTTCCTCCTGCTCAAAATATCCCACGTTTATAAACTGGTCGTGCTCTATTGTTCCTTCAAGGGGAGGAATCATTTTAAGCAAAGTCTTTAAAAGCGTGGATTTTCCGAGACCGTTAACGCCCTTTATGGCGATTTTTTTATTACGTTCAATCTCAAGGTCAATCTTTTTGGTAAGGGGAGAATCATAACCTATAACAAGGTCTTTTGCGGAAATTACCACCTTGCCCGGAGTACGGTCAGACTTAAATGAAAAGCTGGGGCGTATCTTTTCGGGAGCGATGGTGATTTTCTCCATCTTGTCAAGCTCCCTCTGTCTTGAGCGGGCAAGTGTTGCCGTTGCAGCTCTTGCCTTGTTTCTTGCAACAAAGTCCTCAAGGTCTGCAATTTTCTTCTGCTGTTTCTTAAATGCCTGTTCAACCTGCTGTTTCTTTAAGTCATACATTCTTAAAAAGTCGTCGTATGTACCCTTATACCTTGTTAAAATGGTGTTTTCAAGGTGATAGATTACGTTTGTAACCTTGGTTAAGAAAGGCATATCGTGGGATACCAAAATAAATGCGTTTTCATAGTTCTGCAAAAAGTTTGTAAGCCAGTTAATGTGGTTTTCATCAAGAAAGTTTGTAGGCTCGTCCAAAATTAAAATCATGGGATTTTCAAGAAGAACCTTGGCAAGTAATACCTTTGCTCTCTGTCCGCCGGATAATTCCGTTACATCCTTATCAAGCCCGATGTCAGACAAACCGAGACCGTTGGCATATTCCACGATTTTTGTGTCAATGGTGTAATAGCCGGAGGAATCAAGTATTTCCTGAATTGTGCCCACTTCCTCCATAAGCTCTGCCATTTTGGCATCGTCGGCATCTGCCATTTCGTCATACATCTTAATCATTTCTGCCTCTAAGTCAGAAAGATGGGAAAAAGCTCCCCTTAAAATGTCCATAATGTTTTTGCCCTTTTCCAATGTGGAATACTGGTCCAAATAACCATAGGTGATGTGGCGGCACCACTCAACCTTACCTTCCTCGGGAGTAAGCTCACCTGTTATAATTTTAAGAAAGGTGGATTTTCCTTCGCCGTTGGCACCGATTAAGCCTATATGCTCGCCCTTAAGCAAACGAAAGCTTACATCCTCCAATATCTGTCTGCCACCAAAGCTGTGGCTTATGTTTTCTGCATTTAATATACTCATTTTTTACTCCTTAAGCTTTTACTTTAATGAATCAAATACTGCCTGTTCAAATCTTACTGCCGATTTATTTCCGGCTCCTCCGTCAAACTGGGAGTTTTTCATAAATACGGCGCATACTTCGTTTTCGGGATCAATCCAGAAGTGGGGACCGTATGCACCGGACCAGCCGAAAGCGCCCACGGGAAGAATTTTATAGTCGGGATTTGTGATAACTCTAACGCCCAGTCCCCAGCTATAAACATTTTGAGGCATTACGTTTTGGGGAACAAGGGGCGTTTTCATATAGCGGAAGGTTTCTTTTGAAACGAGGGCTTTTCCTTCTTCTGTCAAGCCTTCCGAAAGAAGCAACTTTGCAAATTTTACATAGTCGGTAAGTGATGAGAAAAGTCCCGCACCGCCAAGGGGGTGAGTCCACGGGAAATCTGCGAAAATGCATCCCGGCTTTGTTTTTCCCACGGCGTTTTTCTCGTCAATTTTTGCGTGCATTGCAACTATGCGCTTTTCCTGTTCTGCTGTGGGGATAAATCCGGTATCTGACATTTTAAGCGGCTCAAAAATTTCTTTTTTCAGAAATTCGGGATAGCTTATACCGGATAGCTTTTCGATTATAAGTGCCGCAATACTGAAGGCGGCAACCGGCGAATAGTCTGCTCGGGTAAAGGGCTCAAAATCAAGTCCGCCACGTAAAAAGCCTTTAACGGAAGCTTTGAGTGATGCTTTTTCTTCATCTGAAAGGGGAGAAGGCTTTATACTGCCTATTCCCGAAGTGTGGGAAAGAAGATTTAAAATGGTAACATCGCTTTTTGCTTCGCCGAGGTCAGCTCCTTCGGGTGTGATTATGTGAATGTTTTCAAGCTCGGGAATAAAATCCTTTACCTTGGTTTCAAGGGTAACAAGACCGCGGTCAATTAAAATCATCATTGCAAAAGCTGTTATGGGCTTTGTCATTGAAGCAAGGCGGAAAATAGTCTTGTCTCCTATGGGGGAAGAATCCTTTAAGTCGCATCCGAAATGCTTTTTGTATGTAAGGGAATCCTTTTGATAAACATAGTATGACGAGCCTGATATATTATTATTTTCAAGGTCATAATTGGCAATTTTTTCGATGTTTTCGGAAAGAAGGTTAAAATCAAGCTTTTTCATAATAATCCTCCTTGCAATTTGTCGGGATTAAGTATATCACAAAATAAGTAAAAAAACAACCGAAAAAACAAAAAAACACGGAGCTACCGTTCGGCGTCCTCACTTAGGGATGAATCGGTTTTGGCTTGATATTTTCCATTAATACGGCGCAAAAAAATCCCGAAATACGCTAGTATATCGGGATTTTTTATGTCTTGTCTTAAATCTGAAAATCTCTAATCCAAAACTGCGAAGCATTTCAAAAACATTATTTTGAGTGCAGAACAAGGCAAAAATCCCCCATTATCCTGAC
>JAZRHF010000076.1:0-16851 GCA_045644565.1 Clostridia bacterium
TAAACAGAGTGGAGCATCCATCCTTTCCCAATTCCATTGCCGGAGTTATTTATCAGCCCCAGGCTTTTACTGCCGTTGACGACGGGCAAATTAATTCCGCCGTTACCGCAAGTTGCATAAGAGCTGCAAAGGACGCCTTAAACGGCTGGGATCCCACGGGTGGTGCTATTTACTATTATAACCCAAAAACCGCCACAAACAAATGGATAAGAAATCGCCCTGTTATTACCACCATCGGAAAGCACGTTTTCTGTAAGTAATATAATAAAGGAAGGAATTTTTCAATTCCTTCCTTTATTTATTAAAACATATTTGTTGAACTTAAGTCACCAATTTTGTAACCAAGAAGCCTCGGGGGGCTGTCCATAACGAAATCGTACTCTGCCTCTTCCCCGTCAATAAGCCACTTCTGAGGCTGATTGTTATACATCCAGTCAAGAGGCTCTGCTGTATTTTCCTGAACAGAGTTTATCGTAAACGCCTTTTTGAGGTCTTCAAAAATTTCAGGTGTTATAACAGAGGGCTGCATCGAAACAAATAAAGGTGAACCGCTTCTTGAAACAAGATCAAGCCACTGACGGTTCAATTTCCAGGGGATGTTATCTGCCATAAGTCCCACACAGTCAGCATCCACCTTGTAGAAGGCGTCATTCTGACACATTCTGAAGGCAAGAGTATTTACGCCGTTCATTCTTGTTACCGACCAGCATCTTCCGCTTGTATCGGTACCTGTACGGCTGATTTCAACAAGACCTGCACTAAGATGGCTTATTGTGTTGCATCCGAGAATATAAATATCTCCCGCAGTTTCCTTTATGAGGCGATAGAAATCCAGGGTTATTTCCGCACCCGTCTTCTTTCTGTCATGGAAGTGCCACTCCTTGTAATTTGTTATGGCACCGTTTAAGTCCCATCCGAAGTGACCGAACATATCACACTGAGAAAAGTCGTGCTTTATAAGCTCATAGCCCCAACTCTTTATTCTTTCAATATCTTCTTTTATAAGCTTTATAACCTCGGGATGAGAGGGATCTAAATATTTCATTACATCCCTTTTTACGCACCAGTCGGGATGCTCCGCCTGAATCGCAGAACTGCGGAGGAATCTTACCCATATACCAGGGCGGATTCCCATTTCCTTGAAACGGTCTGCAACCTCTTTCATATCTCTGTACCTTTCGTTGGGAAGCCAGGGACCGTCGCATTTATTTATCTGCCATCCGTCGTCAATTACCATAAAGGGACGGTTTTCGTTTTCTCCTGCAAGAGAAGATATAAGACGGGCATCTTCGATTATTTCCTCAAAGCTTGAATTACCATAGGCATAGTACCAGTTGTTGCTTCCGTAAACAGGCTCCTTGGGAAGTATGGGATTTTCGCACATTACACGGCAGAATTTCTTTGCCGCACTGAAGGCTGACATCCCTTCATATTTTTCACAAACAACAGTGCAGGCGTGAAGTCTGCGTCCGGATAAATCAACGCCTACGCCACCGCAGCGGACATCAATCCAGGCGGTAACACCCGATGCATCATACTGGAATGACACAAAGCTACTTGGTCCCGTCATAACGCCGCAACCAACGTTATCCTTCCCGTTATTTACAATAAAGTACCAGGGCATAAAGGTTTCCCCGTTAAGAGAGTGCCACGTCATATCGCCGTAGCTTCGCTCCCACTTATCGCCCATTACGGAAACAGGCTCCTCGGTTTTATAGTTCCAGCGAAGGCAAATCATTCTTGGATGACTTTCATTCGCTTCCACAAAAACCTTAAGCTTTCTTCCTTCAAGTTCAAAGCTTACTTTTGTGTCAACATTTTCTTCGTCACAGAAAATTTTAACAAGGTCAGGGTTTCTTAAAATATCTACCATTTTTATTTTCCTCCTTTATTTTATCTCGGGATATTCATTCATAAAAAAGTCATATTCTTTTTTTTCGCCGTTTATCATCCATTCCTGGGGACTTTGATTATACATCCAGTCAAGAGGAACTGCCACATCTTCCTGAATGGAATTTATCCTGAAGGCTTCTTTTAAGTCTTTTTCCATTTCACTTGTGACACTTTTCGGCTTTGCGGAAACGAAAAGCGGCGTTCCGCTTCTTGATAATATATCAAGCCACTGTCTGTTTAATTCCCAGGGAATGTTTTCGTCAAGTATACCCACACAGTCAGCATCCACCTTGTAAAAGGCGTTGTCCTGACAAAGCCTGAAGGCAAGAGAGTTAAGGCCGTTTTTTCTGTTGTAATTCCACGCCTTTCCGCTGGTATCGTTGCCCACTCTGCTTATTTCAACATATCCTGCCGAAAGATGTGGCGATGTATTGCAACCGAGTATGTAAATGTCTCCTGCAGTTTCTTTTATAAGCTTATAAAGCTCACGGAGAATTTCCGCACCGGTCTTGCCCTTGTCGTAGTATGACCATCCGCTAAAATTCGTAATGCTTCCTTTAAGGTCATATGAATAGCTTCCGTTTACATCAAAATTGGTAAAGTCGTGCTTTATTAGCTCAAAGCCCCATTCTCTAATCCTTTCCACATCTTCCTTTATGAGCTTTTTAACCTCAGGATGGGATGGGTCAAGACACCTTGAGTTTCCTCTTACCAGACACCAGTCGGGATGCTGTGCCTGAACTGCTGTGTTCATTAAAGGTCTGAACCATATTCCGGGGCGTACACCCATCGCTTTGAACTCATCGGCTATTTTTTTCATATCACCGAACTTTTCATTGGGAAGCCATGGCCCGTCGCAGGGATTAATCTGCCATCCGTCATCAATTACCATGAAGGGACGGTTTTTATTTTCTCCCGCAAGGCGTGCTATAAAGCGCGCATCTTCCATAATTTCCTCATAGCTTGAATTTCCGTATGCATAATACCAGTTATTGGCACCGTAAACAGGCTCTTTCGGAAGGCTGGGCTTTTCGCACATAAGACGGCAAAATTCTTTCGCCGCATCAAAGGGATTTATATCGTATTCTTCGCATACAAAGGTGCAGGCAAGTATTTTTCTTCCCGCAAGGTTAACTCCAACGCCTCCGCACCTTAAATCAACAGATGCAGTTATACCCGAAGCATCATAGGTAAAGCACACATAGCCTGATGCTCCCACCTTTACTCCGCAGCCCATTGTCCTGCTTCCGTCATTCGCCAGAAAATACCAGGGCAAAGGATGCTCTCCGCTCAAAGGGTGCCACATAAGGGCGCCATAGCCTCTCTCCCAGGTATCGCCCATTACGGAAACTGCGCCTTTTGCTCTGCCCTTCCATCTTAATTCAATTTTCCGAACACGGCTTTCTCCTGCTGTCACATATGTTTCAATGCAACGGTCTGCTATATTAAAAGAAACTTTTACGTCTTTATTTTCTTCTTCACAGTATATTCTTATGCCGTCAGGCTCTCTTAAAATATCAAGCATAATACCACCTCTTTTTTAGTATATATCCTCTCATGAAAAAAAGCAATAGAAAGATGTCACTAAAACATGTCAAAATGTCACTTTAGATAAAAAAGAGGGGCATTGCCCCTCTTTTAATTATGCTTCAATTTTTATATATGCTACTTCCCAGATGGGGAGTTTGATTTTAAGCTTAAGATTGCCTGATGCGGAAACTGCGAAATCCTCAACAAGGTTTTCACCTTCACGAAGTCTTATAACCTTAATTGTTGCATCATCGGAAAGACCGTTTAATTCAACGTTGATTTCGCTGTCCTCATTTTTGAAGTTTGATAAAAGAACACCCGATGCATTTTCGTTTGTTGCCGCAGTTGCATAGATATGCTCGCCTTCCACAGATACATCAACGTGGTTTTTAAGAGCATAAAGCTCACCAAAGGCAACAAATGAGAACCAGGGATACTGCGCTTCATGAGTAATAGGGTTGGTAAATCCGTTGTATCCTGTTCTATACTGGAAAGCATAATACATCGCCTTATCAAGATATGGAGTTTCCTGAAGCATGGAAAGTACTGCCGCATTAAAGGTTGCGCCTTCCATTGTGTGCTTAGAGGGGAAGCCTCTTCCCTCGGCGTGGATGTTCCATTCGTTAAGATGAGACTCGGTTTCGATAAGACCGAATGAATCAAGAGTTTCTCTTACATACTTTGCATGAGCAAGGAGTTCAAGCTCATCGCCTGTATATATGTGCCAGGAATAGAAATCAAGGGGAAGATTTTCTTCCTTTATCATTTTAAGGAAATCTACAAAGTAAGGAACGAAAGCTTTGAATCCTGCGGGAATCTTCTCTCTTGTAACTTCGTAAAATCCACAGGAGCCGTAGCCACCGATTTTGATTTCGGGGAACTTTTCTTTAAGATACTTTGCAGAAACTCTGTAAAGGTCATAAAATTCTTCTTTTGTTCCGCTCCACTGACAGGGACCCCACTGATTACCGGGGTTTTCAGGCTCGTTCCATATTTCCCAATATTTAAGGTTATACTCAAAGCCGTTTGCCCAGCCCTTGTTATAGTGCATAATGATATGTTCGCAAATTCTTGCCCATTTTGCAAAGTCAGAGGGCATAACGGAAGAATACTTCTTGCTTCCCCACTCAATTGTAATACCGAGACGGTAGTATGCTTCGCATCCCGTTTTCTGGATTGCAGTTATATACTCGTCGGTATAATGGAAGTCATAATTTGCAGGATCTGTTTCGTCTGCATCAAAATCGGGGAACACGTTGGGAATGTCAACAAAGTATGTTCCGCCATAGCCTCCCGTGCAGTCGTGAAGACGGCAATAAGGAATGCGTCCCTCTCTAAAGAATTTATCAATTGCTCCCTGATTGGGACCTGCATTAATGGAATAAGGTGCACAGCAAACGCCGTGAAGAGCTTTAATTTCACCTTTAATTTTTGAAAAATCAACTTTTATATTGTTCATTTTTATCTCCTCCTTCATTTATGCATAAAATTTTATTTCCACACAAGTATGTGCAGGAATTATGAGCTTGCCTTCCACTATTTCCTTACCTGTGATTGTGTAGGTGTATTCGTCATTTATCATAATGATGTCGATATCGGATATGTCGGCACCGGTAACAGAAAACTCGGTTTCCACATCCTTGTTATTGATGTTAGACATTACCAGAACCTTTTTACGACCATCGGTTGCACCGCATACGAAAAGGTTATCATCATCCGATGCTGTTTCAATTTCGTTTTTAAGCTTATAAAGGCTGTTAAATGACATAAAGCCGTAGTAGTTGGGATAGGGTATTCCAAGGTCGGGATTAAACATTCCGGAAAAAATGGAATAGCCAACTTGAGCATCGTAATAATGCATCATAGTAACGGAAGACTTTTGCATACCAAGCATCATTGCAAGGTTTTGTGCCGCCGCCCAGCCCCCACGCTTATTCTTTATGGTATGGCAGGGGTTCCACTCGTTTATGATTTCCTCGATACCGCCATAGCCGTACTTTTCTAAAATAGAATGGCAATATGCCGCATATCTTTTCACATCGTGTACGGCAGAATATGAATGCCAGGAGAAAAAGTCGATGGGACACTTATGTTCCTCGCTTGTTATATATTCAAGGAAGGTAAAGAAATTCTTTATATATTTTTCGTTGGAATTCGCAGGATCAAGTCCTATTCCCGTTATTTCAGGATCATTATCCGCTGCATAAAATCCGCAGGAGGCATAGCCGCCCACCTTTATTTTGTCGCCAAAGCACGCTTTCAAATGCTTTGATGAAACTTCATAAAGTCGGCAATACTCCAAAAACGTGCCGTTCCACATGGGCTTTCCTTCAGGCTCGTTCCATATTTCCCAGTATTCTATATTATAGTTATAGCCGTTTGCCCAGCCTTCGTTATAGTGGCGAATTACCTGCTCGCAAATTCTTGCCCACTTATCAAAGTCTTTTGGAGGATCAACTCTGTACGCTCTTACATCAGCATAGTTTTCAATGGTTATACCAAGTCGGAAGAAAGGCTCGCAACCTGCTTCCATAAGACCTTCGATTAATTTATCGGTAAATTCAAAGGCATAGTTTTTGGGATCTTTTTCATCCGCATCAAAATCGGGGAAAAGATTGGGGATATCCACAAAACAACCGGCGCCGAACATTCCGCCCACGTCGTGAAGACGGGCATAGGGAATTCCCGCTTCTTTAAGGTAATGAAACATTTCGTTTGTAAGGCCTGTTACAGGAGGCTGTCCCACGCCGTGCATAGGCTTGATTTTCCCTGTAATTTTAGTAAAATCTGCTGTTATCTTTGTCACAAATAGCCCTCCGTTCCGTCATCTTACTTATATAGGCACATTATACTTTTTTTCGTTTCTTTTGTCAATAGATTTTGAATCGAAAGTCTTTACAAAAAAACAAAAAATTCACCCAACCTAAAGGTTGGGTGAATCATAATCAGTCGCCTTCCATAATGGGCTCTGTAAGTGTACCCACTTCTTCTTTCTTTTCCTTGGGGCTTACTTCGAAAATTTCAATTACATTATCCTTATCCTTCAAAAGTCCGCCGGGAACAAGGAGAGTATACTGGGGACCAACACCCCAGAAGCGTCCAAGATTGAAGCCGTTTATCATAACAAAGCCTCTCTCCCATCCTCTCATATCAAGATAGGTGTCAACTCCTTCTTCTGCATCAAAGGTACCTTTATAGAAGATAGGATCTTCTGCCTTGAATTCGAAATTCTCTGCATCTTTATACTCTACCTTTGAAATATCCTCCATGGGAAGGGAACGCATTTTCCATCCGTAAAGCTTTGCGGCATCAAACATTACATAGCGCTCGATACCCTTTCTGTCGTTGTCAATTTCCTTGGTGGTGTTAAGTCTTGCTATATCCTCAACCAGAATGTCAATGTGAGGACTTCTTCCTCTCATATCAACGGTGAGAGAATCTTCTTTTCTGCCCCTTAATACTTCACCGATAAAGTTTTCGTTATCAAACACCACAGCTCTGTCCTTTACGCCAACTAAAGTAAGCTTGTACTGTTCTGCAGTTTCCCAGGTTTCAATGTCGGTTGAATACATAATAAATCCGCGCTGCTGCTTTAAGTATTCCATAGTTCTTACATTGGGAACCTCTGCCTCTGCAACGGTTAAATTATCAAGGTTGTCAAAAAGACGGGCACATTCGGTAAGCTTGATTTTTGGTGTCTGCACCTTATATTCAAAGGGAAGTGTTCTGTCGCACCTTACTTCCTTGCCCAAAAATTCATCAAGAGCTTCTCTGCAGAGATAATATTTTTCTGTAGGAAGACCGCCCTCTGATACGGGAGCATCCTCGTCATAGCTTGTGGTGTGTGCAATAAATCTCGCCGGAGTATCGGGACGGGGGGTAAAGGATTTTCCGATTATCGCACCTGAAAAGCATCCGAAGTTTGTTCCGCCGGAGAACATATAAAAGTTTACAAATCCGCGGTTTAAGCTTTCCTTAAATGCAGCAACCGCAAGCTTGGGATCTCTCTTATGATAGGGCTCGCCCCAGTAAATAGCACGACCTGCCCAAAGCTCACCCACGAAGAAGGGAATGTCGGGGAATGCCTTTTCGGTGTAGTCGGCAAAGCGGTTTCCTTCGTTTTCATAACCTCTGAAGTTTGAGCCTTTCAATACGCCGGGAAGTCCGCCGATGTTAAGCATTGCAGGAGAGTTATCTGTGGTATATAAAGGAACATCAATTCCACGCTCTTTAAGCATATCGGCAAGCGCCTGCATATACACACTGTCATAGCCTGCTCCGCCGTATTCATTTTCGATGGCAACCATTACGATAGGACCGCCGTTTGTTGAAAGATAGGGACGGATTTTTTCAATAAATGTATCGTAATATTCTGCAACGTGCTTTAAGTATTTTTCGTCGCGGCTTCTTATTTCAAGGTCGTTCTCAAATAATAACCAGGGCGGAAGTCCGCCGAATTCGCACTCGGAGCAAATGAAGGGTGCAGGGCGAAGAAGCACCTTAAATCCGTACTCTGCCGCCATATCAAGGAATGCACATATATCAAGTCTTCCCGAAAAATCGAACTTTCCCTTTTCGGGCTCGTGCAAATTCCAGGGAACATAGGTCTGAATTGCGGTAAGGCCGAAATCCTTTGCAAGCTTAAAATGGCGGTGCCATTCGGTAGGATATATTCTGAAGTAGTGAATGTCTCCCGATACGAGATAAAACTTTTCACCGTTTAAGTAAAAGCCGTCTTTGTCATAAGTAAGCAGTTCCTTAGTCATAGCTTTCTCTCCTTATAAATCAAGTTTAATAAATTTAGGTCTTTCCGCTCCTGCAGGACGGTTTGGTGCGTGGAAGGTGAAAAGTTCTTCCCCTTCCTTTGTCGTAAAGAGCATTCCGTGACCTCCGTCTCTGTCGTAAAGCGGCGCGTCCTTGTGCTTCCAGGGACCTTTAATGCTTCCCGTTTCGGATTCTGCCAGTCCTACGGCATAGCCTCCTTCAAAGCCGCATTTGGTAAAGCTTGACCATATGCAAAGTAACTTTCCGTTTTTATTCACCATAAAGGGACCGTCTGTAACATAGTTTTCTCCGCCGTTTATATTTCCAACCCAGGGACCGCTTTTTGCATCGAACATCAAAAACGGCTCTCCAACGGGCTTTTTAAGGTCTTTTGATAATTCAATTCCGCAAACAGTACCGTTACCGATCTGCACCCATTCGTGGCAGAAAACCATATAGGGTTTGCCGTCTTCCACATAAAGTGTTCCGTCAAGGCACTCCCAATCGGCAGGTGTTATTCTTTCTGAATGCATCACATAAGGACCTTCGGGCTTATCGGAAACCAAAATAAATGTTCCGCGTCTTTCGTTTTCGGGATGTAAGGTTGCAAACATATAAAATTTGCCGTTATAGAAATGAACCTCCGGTGCCCAGTATTCATTTTTGCAGAAAAATCCCTCGTAATAGGAAAAGGCGGGAATAGGTTCGGAAAAGACCTCAAGGTCTTCGCTTATGTAGCAATCAAACCCCATCTGGCATTTTTCTTTTTCCCCTGCCCGTGATCCGAAAAGATAATATTTACCTTCATGTAAAAGAACAAAAGGGTCTCTTATATTTATTTCGTTTAATTTCATAGCTTTTCCTCACTTTATAATCTTTGATATTTTAAGATAGTCATTTGTAAGAATTACGTCCACGCCCATATCAAGATATTTTTTCGCCTGCTCAATTTCATCAGCCCAGAAAATAGTACATCTCATACCCGATTCGTGAGCTTTATCAATCATTTCTTTGTTGAAAGCCCAGTTTACAAGCTGAATTTTCTTACATCCGTACTTTATTCCTCGCTCTACCATTTCTAAAGGTGCATCTCCCCCTCCGCAGCAACGGCAGATGTCAGGTGCAAGAGCCTGAAGCTGACCTAAAACAGTATCGTTTCCCGTCATAAAGTAGGAATACTTTTCGCAGTCGTATTTTCTTATTAAATCAATTATCTTTTTAAGATGCTCCTCGGGAAGGGGATTTACGTTATCCACGCTCTTTATATGTATATTCATAATTACGTGGCAGGCAAACTTTTCAAGTATTTCCTCGAACTTCAATATCTTAAGTCCTTTGAATTCCTCTGAATGTTTTACTCCGAAATCGTATTTAAGAAGCTCCTCATAGGTATGGTCATAAACCTTACCTGTGCCGTCTGATACTCTGTCAAGGTCGGGATCGTGAATTGACACAACCTCCCCGTCAGAAGTATACCAGAGGTCAAATTCAATTTCTTCTGCACCAAGGGCAACCGCCGCACCGAAGGCAGGCATACTGTTTTCGGGTGCGATGGTGTTAAAGCCACGGTGTGCGCAAATTCTGGGGTAAGGCATTAATGCATCGTGCTTTACAATCGCACTTCCTGCCGGGCGGTATTTCCAGGGACGGCGTCCCTTTTCTATATATTCAAAATGAGCCATATCGGGGTTTCCGAAGCCCCCGGGCTTATAATATTTTTCTTCGGGATTGATTTCTACACATTCCATACCAACCTTGCTTCCCATGTTGAGAAGCATCTCTCCTTTGGGCGAAACCACCATACTTCCTCCGCCTATATCGCTTCCTTCCGCCATAGATACGGAAGAGCGAACCACATAGGCATTGGTGTTATATGCAAGGAATTTGGACATTATGGAAAGTGCCTCGTGAGTGTCAGATCTCTGATGTGAGCATCCGATAATTATATCGGGGCGTGCAAGTACAATTTTTGCAAAAGCCTCATAAAAATAAAAATCATAGCAGGTTAAAAAAGCATAACGGATTCCGTCAATTGTAATTATATCCGTGTCGGAAAAATTAAAGGTGTATTCGCTGTCAAGCTTTCTTTCGCTTGTTTCACCGGGCGTTAAGTGTTGCTTGAAATAACAGCCTGCAAGCTTTCCCTCTCTGTCAAAGGCGTAGGTTGTATTACGAAGACCTGTCTCCGTTTCCTTATATGCATTTATGAAAAGCACCGCATTACATCTTTTTGCAGTTTCCGATGCTTTATCAATGAGCTTTTTGTTAAATTTATTATAGCTGACAAGCGCCATATCCCTGGTTTTTGCAAAGCAGGGAACGTCAGTTGACTCGGGAAGCACGATTAAATCCATAGTTTCATCGCATTTATCCATTGCTTCAATTTCCCATAAAAACATTTCATCGGAACGTGAATAGTCAGTGGGATAAAGCGGCTGTATTGTACAAACCTTCATTAGTATCACCTCTCACTCGATTATACAATTTCTGCCTTTAATTGTCAATGTAAAATTGTTGCTATTAAAGGACAAAGTTGCTGTGATTTAACAATAAATTTTAAAAACAGAAGTAGCCCTCAGTTATGCTTCTTTACGCACAACCAAGGGCTACTTCTGTTCACTCTTGATATCTAACATCTTTCTTAATCCTCGCTTTCCTTGTCTACCTTTTGCTTTTTCTTTTTTTCCAAAACCACTCTTTTTCATTTTCCCCAACGGGATGGATTTAAGTTTTGTCATTTTGCAAAAGGCGAAGTTCCTGCTCTCTTAATGAAGGATTTTTATTTGTCTTTTTCAATCTATATAAAATACGTTTTAACACCGTCGTGTATCATTAAGTTCTTTTAGCCGATTCCTTCTTTTCTTTTTATTTCGACAATTAACAAATTACTTATATTAAATATATTTGGTTTCCTTACCTTCATTTAAGAGACTTTCTTACCTTTCCATTGGACCGTACCTCTCTTTCTTCTTTGTGAGTTCATTATAGCACGAAAAAACAGCCATTTCAATAGGTAAACTGTTAAAAATTCACAATTTATTTTTATACAAAACAGAGAATATGGTGATTTTCAACATATTTTCATTGACAAACAATATACTATTATGTTATACTGAATGTGTTGGGGATATTTTTATACAACAGAAAACGGTCTTGCCGATGCAAGACCGTTTTTATTATTTCATTCCCAGTTTTTCCAGATATCGGGGCAATAACCCACCGTTGCCATTTTGCCGTTTCTTACGATGGGAGTTTTGAAAAGAATGGGGTTTTCAAGAAGCTTTTCTTCCACGTCCGAAGGACGGGTGTATTCTATATAAAGGTCTTTATATGCCTTTCCGTCCTTATCGATTAAATTCTCCATTCCCCCTACTGCATTTTTAACGGAGTTGTATTCCCCCTTACTCATGCCGTATTCGGGAAGGTCGATAAGCTGATATTTAATTCTTCGTTCTTTGAAATAGCGCTCTGCCTTTTTTGTGTCAAAGCATTTGCTTTTTCCGAAAATTTGTATGTTCATAGTTTACCTCATAAAAATGCGCCGTGCAAAGCCCGGCTCATTCTATTTCTTATTCGCAGTCTTCGCAATCTTCGCAGTCGCAATCGCATTCGATTTCAATCTTTTCGCCGCAGTTGGGGCATTCGATTGTGCAATCATCGTCAATTGCGTCAAACTCAACGTAAACTTCGTCACCGCACTTGGGGCAATCTAAGAAAACGCCTTCATCGTCGAAATCATATTCTTCGTCGTCTTCGTCGCATTCTTCGTCAAGGAATTCCTCAACGTCAGCAAGGCATTCATCAACTTCGTCAAGCTGCTCCTGCATTTCGTCCTGATATTCAACAACTTCTTCTAAAGCCAAAGCGGTTTCTTCAAGCATTTCAAGAATAGCTGTGAAAAGCTTTCCTTCGTTTGTCTCCTTGCTTAAGTTCATACCGTCTGCAAGACCTTTAAGATACTGTGCTTTTTCTGTTAAAAAACTCATATTAAATCCACCTTTCAGATATTAAAATTATGGCGTGAAAAATAAATTTACTTTTCACGCCTTAAATTTTTCGGAAATAAATTACTTCCGCATAATCAAAATTTATTTTGATTATGCACGTTCCATATATTCGCCTGTTCTTGTGTCAACTCTGATCTTGTCGCCGATATCTATGAAGAGAGGAACGGCAATTTCAGCGCCTGTTTCAAGAGTAGCGGGCTTTGTAACGTTTGTTGTTGTATCGCCCTTGAAGCCGGGTTCTGTCTCGGTAACTTCGAGAACAACAAAGTTCTGGGGTTCAACTGCGAATACGTTGCCCTTGTAGGAAAGAATTGTTACGGAGTCGTTTTCCTTAACAAACTTAAGAGCATCGCCGAGTGTGTCTTCACCAAGAGGTGTCTGATCAAATGTTTCGGGATCCATGAAATAGAAAAGTTCGCCGTCGTTGTAGAGATACTGCATCTCTCTTCTGTCGATGTGAGCCTTTTCAAATTTTTCTGTGGGGTTGAAAGTTTTTTCAATTACACCACCGGAAATTACGTTTTTAATTTTTGTACGAACGAAAGCCGCACCTTTACCGGGCTTTACGTGCTGGAATTCCACAATACGAAATACGTTGCCGTCCATTTCGAAAGTAACGCCGTTTCTGAATTCGCCTGCAGATATCATTAAAATCATCCTTTCTACTAATACTACTCTATATTGTATACTATATCTTCACAAATTTCAAGTCTTTTTTTACAAAAATAACTATATTTATGAATTTTTTACAGAATTATAATCTCTTTTGTTATTTTATTCAAGTTTTTAACCCCGTTTTTTTCAATTACGACCAGATCTTCAATGCGGACTCCGCAATAATCGGGGATATAAATACCGGGCTCAATGGTAAGTGTCATTCCCGAAGCTAACACCTCTTCACTTTTGCTTCTTGCATAGGGAGCCTCGTGAACCATAAGTCCCACACCGTGACCTAAACTGTGACAGAACTTATCACCGTAACCTGCCTTTTCAATCACATCACGTGCCGCCTTATCCACATCCCCTGCCAAAACGCCTTCCTTCGCAACGGAAAGTGCAGAAAGGTTTGCTTCCTTTACGATTTCGTAAATTTCACGGCAACGGGAATCTGCATATTCAAAAAAGATTGATCTTGTCATATCGGAGCAGTAGTTATCAAGGATGCATCCGAAGTCGCACACCACGGGAAAGCCGGGAGTTATAACTTCATTTTCCGCCCTTGCATGGGGCATTGCACCGCGCACGCCCGATGCAACAATGGTTTCAAAGCTCACTTTTCTTGCACCGTTTTTACGCATATAGCCTTCGATTAAGCTTGCGGCTTCGGTTTCAGTCATACCGCTTTTCGCATTTTCCATAAAGAAGTTAAATGCCGCTTCGGATAAACTTTCAGCCTCGGCAATTTTCTTTATTTCCGCCTCGTCCTTAATCTTTCGCAAGCCATTAATTTTTCCTCCCATGGGAACGAGCTTAAGAAAGGTAAAACGTGCCATAAAAGCAACGGTCATATGCGATTCTTCAAAACCTATTACTTCTATCTTTTTATCTTCTGCAATTTTCTTAAAATTATTTATTACATCGTGATCAAAAACTTCAAAGTCCGGTGCTTCCAGTTTTGCCTGAACGGTATATCTTCCGTCGGTAAAAAGCCCTTTAAAGTCTTCCGTTATTAAAAGAAAGCTGTCGCCCCCGGTAAAGCCCGAATAATAAAAGCAATTTTCATCGGATGTTATCAAAACAGGGCATCCTGTTTCCTTCAAGAGTCTTTCGCACCTTGACATTAAAATACCTCATTTCAGATTTATAAATTTCATTATTCTTTCTCTTTTTCTTGCATAAAGTGCCAGAGGACAACCAAGTGCATAAAGCACTACAGCCTGACCAAGTGCCACATAGAAAAACCATATCCAGAAAGAAAGAGGATCCTGAAGTGCAAATTTCATTTCCAATGCAATTATAAAGCTTGATACCGCAGGACCTGCCGCCGCAATGAAAAGCGCCACATTTTCGTTTTTAATTTTTCTTGCAAGATAAATCCATAAAAAAGCAAAAAGGCTCGCACACGTTCCGAACACCGCATCCACAATTCCGCCGGGACCAAGCAGATTTGCCACGAAGCAACCCACAAGTAACGACGGGATATACGAAGGATTATAAAACGCCAGAAGCGTCATAACCTCTGAAATTCTGAATTGCACCATTCCGTAAGACAACGGAAGGCAAGCCAGGGTAAGTGATGCATAAAGTGCTGCGCAAAGTGCCGACCTTGCAATAAAATAAGTTTTTTTCATTTTTACAACTCCTTGTTTTTTTCGGGTGGTTTTCAAGGTGACACCCGTTATTAAATTACTTTATCATTATATCAGATTTTTCTGTTTAGTCAAGAAAAAAATGCGGAAACGGTGGTGTTTCCGCATTTTTCACTTATTCAACAGTGAGAAGCATAACCGTATTTGCTTCCATTTTATTATACAACGTTACAGCGCTTCCGTTTACATATTCTTCCTTGGTAGTGCAAAGATTGAATTCATCATTCAATATCTTATATGTAATTTTGGAATTCGGCTTGTCAAAGCCCGAAAGATGAAGCTCTAAAACCTTGTCTTCCGCATCCTCTTTGCCGTAGTACGAAATCAGAACCGCCTTTTTATCGCCCTTTGCTGAAAGAACACAAACATCATTATCGTCGCTTTCGGACTTTGTTTCCGTTCCGAGCTTATAAAGCTCGTTGAAGGCGCGGAAAGAATAATAGGGCTTCATGGGCTTTAATGTACCAAGTTCAAACAATCCGTTGAAGCCTGTGTTAGGTCTTGCATCATAGTACATAAAGAGATCAATTGGAGATTTCTGTGCATTAATCTGACATGCACTTACATAAGCTGCACCGCGGAGTGAACGGATAGTTTCAAAAGAATGGGTAATTGTATCTTTCTTAAAGCCGGTGATATAATTCCACTCATCTAAAACCACTTCCGTATCGGTATATCCGTATTTATCAAGCAGCTCTCTTGTATAATTCGCCGTCCACCTCATACCGTTGGCGCTCGTGGTGTAAAAATGATAGGAGAAAAAGTCAAGTGGCACATTTCTCTTTGCCATTTCGCTGACAAATACCTCAGACTTTTTATAGTTGGGAGTTGAACCAACCATCGCAGGTCCGCCGATTTTCTTACTCGGAAACTTTTCCTTTAAGTGCTTTGCAACAATCTCATAAAAGTCGTGAAACTCATCCGCAGTTCCTGTCCAGCAGGGATTTTTTCCCTGCTCGCCGTTATCGTACTCGTTCCATATTTCCCAGTATTCAATTCCCGCATCAAATCCGTCTGCCCAGCCTTCAGTATAGTGGCTTATGATATGCTCGCAGATAACTGCCCACTTTTTGAAATCCTTGGGCGGATGTGCTCCGTATTTTTTAATTTCGTGTTCGATTCTATGTCCCAGGCGATAGAAAACTTTCGTCTCTGCCTCCATACACTTTTTAACTAAAACATCCGTCAATACAAAATCATAGTTTTCTTCCTTTGTTTCGTCTGCATCAAAATCAGGGAATATGGCACTTATGTCCACTACATGTTCTCCACCGTATGCCGGGCATACAGCCGCATCGTGGTTTCTTGCATAAGGAATTCCCGCCTCTTTAAAAAGACTTATAGTATCCAGACCCCAGGGACCTCCGATAGGGCCGTTATTTACAGCATGCATAGGCTTTATTTTGCCCACAGTTTCTGAAAAATTTACAGTTAATTTTGTCACAAAAATCACCCTCCCAATTAATTTATTTTAATATAACACACAACATTTTTATTGTCAATATATAAAAACCGAAAGCTTTCCGAAAACTCTAAAAAATAAAAAAATTGCTTGTCCATAGGACAAGCAATTTTCATAATTATTCAGCAGAATAAGGAATGAGTGCGATGTGTCTTGCTCTCTTGATAGCTATTGTAAGCTCTCTCTGATGCTTTGCACATGTACCTGTGATTCTTCTGGGAAGAATCTTCGCACGTTCGGATACAAAGCGACGAAGCTTTGCAACATCCTTATAATCTATGAATTCAACCTTATCGGCACAGAACTGGCAGACCTTACGTCTGGGCTTTCTGTTTCTCTGAGGTCTATCATCTCTTTCTCTTTCCATGTCGTAACCTCCTTTAATTATAAGTTAGAAGGGTAAATCATCGTCAAGCGCATTAAAGCCCTCGGATGAAAAAGACTCCTTCGGTTCTGCGGGTGCCTGAGGAGCACTGAATGTGTTTCCGGCATAATCGCCGCCCTCAGCATCCTTCTTACTTTCTACGAAATATGTGTTGTCTACCATAACTTCAAGAGTATATCTTCTCTGTCCGTCCTGTTCCCAGCTTCTTGACTGAAGATTTCCTTCTACACATACAAGATTTCCCTTTTTGAAAAACTTGGAAATAAATTCTGCCGTCTGGCGCCAAGCTACTACGCTGATGAAATCAGCCTGCTGTGCCTGCTGCTGATCGGCGGAACGCGATTGGAATCTGCGGTTTACGGCAAGCGTAAAGGTGACAACAGCGATGCCGCTTTGGGTTTGCTTGAGTTCGGGATCTGCGGTAAGACGGCCGCAAAGTACGACCTTGTTCAAATTCAAACTGGACATACCAAACGCTCCTTATTCAAGTCGGATCGTAGC
>JAZRHF010000077.1:0-9049 GCA_045644565.1 Clostridia bacterium
TACTCCTATTGATGAAGCAATTGGGCAATTGGACTATCCTTTGATAGATATTGCATTTAATGATGGGAACGAATATACGATTGTTATTTGTAACGGTATATATAGTGAAAAACAAACATATTTGTGGTGTCCGGACGGAAGGGATTTACAGTTTAACAAGGAATTTTTATATATTCGTACATATCCGGCTGGGAGAGGCACAACCGGCAATGGAGCCATAACTGTTTATCGAAATGGAGAAGAAATAAGGGATATAGAATTTTTAGAAATACATTTTGCTAATGAAGAATTAAAAAATAATTTTGTAAAAGTTTCTTCTAAAGGAATAAAGAGTTATCTGGAAGATAAATGATTTTTTAGCTCTGACTTGATGTGAATTACGAATGAAAAATCTTGTCATCCGGATTATACAGTCTTTATATGTGTGTTGAATATTGTAGAAATGTGAAAGCCTTCCCCTTGAGGGGAAGGTGGGTTGCGAAGCATCTCGGATGAGGTGGAATAAAAGCAATGAAAAACTAGACGCTTGCTATGCAATCTACACCTCATCAGTCACTTCGTGACAGCTTCCCCTCAAGGGGAAGCCTTTAAAAAAATTTGTCCCTGATATCACATGAGCATAATAAAGATTGTCGAAAGGGGATTTATGATATGAAAATGTTTAAGAATATACGGATTATTATTCCTCTTTTGGAAAAATCCCGTAATACTGTTGTATTACGGGATTTTTTTGTGCCGTATTAAAGGAAAATATCAGGCCGAAACCGATTCAGGACACCGTTGCTACTCGCTTTTTTCATAGACCTATTTCTTCAAAGGTATATTTTTTAAGTACATGAAGTCTTGCGTCTTCATATGCGATGTAAAGCTTTTTATCCTTTTCATCAACAATTACGTGAGGATAGTAGAAGTTTGCCTCGCCGTCCTCCAGAGGAATGATGCTGTCAAAGGTTTTGCCGCCGTCTCTTGAAATGCGAAGCTCCAAATGAATTCTGCTTTCAGAGTCAAAGTTTGAAATTATACACGTTTTTTCTCCAACCATAAATGCAGTAACCTTTGTGCCGGGATTGGGAATGTCGGTGAGAACGGGTGCTGTCCATGTTCTGCCATAGTCAAAGCTTTCGCTTAATGCAAGAAACCCTGTCCTTGGAGAGTCAGCTCTCATAAACATTTTGATGTGACCGGGTGCAACCTCTACACAGTTATTTTCCCAAAGCTGATGGGAAGGAAGAACAATTCTTCCGTAACGGGTGTAGTTTTCGCCGTTATCGGTGGAAACGGCAACAGCACACTCGTGGTGTGTGCCATCCCAGAAACCGGGTTTTCCTGCCATCTCGGGCTCCCAGTCAAGGCAATCGTGAGCGATGGTGTAGTATAAAGGGAGAAGTATATCTCCGTTGGAAAGGCGGATTCCCCTTCTTATGGATGTTGTGCACATGGCAGGATCAGCCATAGTGGGTTTTGACCAGGTTTCGCCGTTATCGTCTGACCAGGATAAAAAGGTCTGAAGAAGCTTAAAAGGGCAAGAACCGTCGTACATTGATATAACCATCATTGGGCGGTCAAGCTCCATGAAAATTTCCGTACCCCAAAGCCCTCTGTGGGAGTGGGAGAATAAAACTTCGGCAGGAGTCCAGGTCGCACCGTCGTCATAGCTTTTTTTGTATAACACAATGTTCTGGTTATGAGGCTCTGTAGGTCCTCCTGCTATAAGAACGCAGATTAAAGTACCGTTTGCCATTTTTGCAATTACAGGCTCGCGGCCCCATTCTTTGTTAGCTTCGTTTTTGTAAAATTCGGTAAGACCGGCATCTTCGTTTTCACGGCCCTTAAAGTTTATAATAGTATATTTTTCCATAGAAATCACGCTCCTTTGAATGTTGATTTCATTATATATTAGGGAAGGAGAGATGTCAAGCGACAGCGGTTAATTTTTCGGACGAAAAAGTTGATTTTACTATTGCATTTTTACTATTTGGTGCTATAATCAAATCAAGGAGGGATTTATATGACAAAGATACTTAAATATGCACCTTTGGGCAATCCGAAAAGAGATTACAGACAGGACAAATTCGTCATTTCTACCTTTAAGGTGAACGGAAAAAGCAGCGAGGATATAAGCTTTGAGGCGACCGAGAGAATTATCAAAAACTTAAAGGAAGCACACCTTAATCAGATTGAGCTTGGCTGGGTGCATCCCGACACCATTCCGAAAGCCATAAAAGTGTGTAACGAAGAAGGGCTTGACTTAATCGTACAGAATCTTGACCTTTTCGGAGGATTTCAATGCAAGCCCCGACTTAAAACCACGGAAGAGGACGTTATAAATGTAATTAAGCTTTACGGGGATGAGCCTTGCGTAAAAGGTTATTACATATGGGACGAGCCCTGGGAGGATGAGGATATTGCAGCAGCCGCAGAGCAGACAAACTGGTTTTTTAAGCACGCTCCCGGAAAATTGAATCTTGCAATTTACAATCCCTGGTACAACCCGAAATATAACTGGAAGAATAATTTATACCCCGACTATGTAAAGAAATTCCTTGACGAGGTTGAGCCTCCCGTTGTGTGCTTTGACCACTATCCCTACGGAGCTCCGCCCATAAATGCAAATACGGAGGACCAGCTTGACAATTCTCTTTTGTGGAAGGATTTAGCCGTTGCAAGAGAAGAATCCTTAAAGAGAAACACTCCTTTCTGGTTTTACTGGTCTGCAATAAGAACACATAAAAATTATCCCGACCTGCTTACTCACGGACAAATCCGCCTTCAGATTTTTTATGCTCTCTTGTACGGAGCAAAGGCACTTCAGGTATACGGTGCAACGGGATGCAACTGCGGTCCTGCAGGATATGATGAGCCTCGAAAGATGCTTTCCTTCGAAGGTGAAAAGGACTACTTCTACGATACAATAAAGGAAGCTTTAGGCGAAGCAGAGCAGCTTGGCAAAACCTTTATGGCATTAACAAGCGAGCATATTTATCACGACAATGCGCTTCTTGAAAATGATGAATATTTCAACACCCATTTCAGGGAAGATGTTGCAAATTCCGAAATTTTAGATATGAAAGAGCTTCCCGAAAGATGCTCCATCGGTGAGTTTTCCGACAATTACGGCAACAAATACATATATATTCTTAACCGTGACTACAATGTGGGAAACAAGTTTGAAATCAAGCTTAAAAATAAAAACAGAATTTATGAGGTATCGGGAAAAGACGGCTTACAGCACCTTT
Source organism: Clostridia bacterium (assembly GCA_045644565.1). Classification (GTDB taxonomy): domain Bacteria; phylum Bacillota; class Clostridia; order CAKSNL01; family HGM11501; genus HGM11501. The sequence goes on from JAZRHF010000077.1 coordinate 3,237, forward strand.
TGAATGAAGGTACCGATACTGTCGGCCTTGCCATTAATGCCTCAAGTGCCGTTCTTTTAAGAGTGGATGATGTTGAAAATCCCGTAGATGATATTGTTTATATTTGTGAATAAAAAGTACCGAAAAAATGTCCTTTTGTCCTTGAAAAGGGCATTTTTTTATGCTATAATTAAAGTAATAAGTAAAGGAGGAATAAAATATGAAAAAGATTATTTGCTTCTTTTTAGTATTTTTGCTTTCGTTGCAGATGTTTTCCGTTATGGCAGCCGGAGAAACTGTGCTTGAAAGCGGAAAAATGAATAAAGAAAAGAGCGAAAAGGTTGAACTTTCGGGAAGCGGTATGTGGATTCTTGCAGGAGGATATATTTGTTTCCCCGGTGTTGATTTGACAGGTGTTAAATCAATACATGTGAATGCTGTATGGGGCGGAGCAAGAAACGGTGATGCCTTTATGCTTCGTGCCGACAATCCTAAAACAGGAGAGGTTTTGGGCGTTGTAACCGTGGGAGACAAAAAGGAAACTAAGTTTTCTGCTCCCGTAGACAAGGAAATAAACGGCACACATGACCTTTATGTATATTCTTCCTATGGCCTTAAGGAATATGAAAGCTATAAGGTTTACATAAAGAACATTACTCTTTCTAAAGAGGAATATAAAAGACCGGCAACACGTTTTGTTCCCGATGATAAAATAGTTGATAACTATTCCGATACATGGGTTGCAACGGATGCTCTCGGAAGAGCAGTTGCTACCTATGAAGAAGCAGGCGACGTTAAAGAAGGCGAAAGAGAAATCGGTATGCTTTACTGGACCTGGCACACAGCCTACGATATTGCCGATGCTTTCATAATTGAGAGTGTAATAAAAGCACATCCCGAAGCAAAGGAAGATTATTACAACAAGGCGTGGTCACTTGGAAACAGGGCAAGCGTGCTTTACTGGGATGAGCCTCTTTTCGGTTTTTACGGAAGCTCTGATTACTGGGTATACCGCCGTCATGCAGAAATGCTCGCAAATGCAGGGGTTGATGCAATCTTCTTTGACTGGTCGAATGCCGATTATATATTCCTTGAATCTATGCCTCATCTTGCTGAGGCTTTCCGCGATGCAAAAGAAGCGGGTGTTGACATTCCCGGAATTTCTGCTTATTGCTCAAACTACTGGGACTGGGCTATAAAACAGGCAAAGGCATATTACTTAAACTTCTTCGTTGAAGAAGACTATTCCGATATATGGTATATGAGAGACGGAAAGCCCTTAATCTTCGGTGAAATAGTGAATGCGATAGATTCTGCAACCTGCTCAACGGAAGATAAATATCTTATGGAAAAGGTTAAAGAGCATTTTTCATTCCGTGACCATGCAAATGACTGGACATGGCTTGAAGACTATCCCCAGAAGGCAAGAGGACAGCGTGACGGAAGAGTGGAATTTACCACAGCAGGTATTGCAAGAAATTCATCCTATGTGGGAAGTGGCACCTGGTGCTTCGGCGATCCTTATGCAAAGGGCAGAGGCTATACAGAAGGCTTCGGTGAAGACTACCGTCCCATCGCAATGCACGAAGGATATTTCTTCAAGGAACAGATTTCACGTGCTTTGGAGATTGATCCTACTTTCATTATGATAGACGGATGGAACGAATTTAAGACAAACCGTCAGAACAACTATCTTGATAAATGGCCCAACGGCTTTGTTGACCTTTACGACTCTGAAAACAGCCGTGATATTGAGCCTGTTAAAGGCGAGCTCGGCGACGATTATTATAATATGCTTGCTGACTTTATAAGAAAGTATAAGGGCGTAAGAAAGCCCGCTACGGCATCAGGTGAAATTACTATTGATATAAACGGGGATGCATCAGCCTGGGCAGGTGTTACACCCGAATACAGAAACGACAAGATTGATTATAAGAGAAATTCTCTTGACCAGCACGGCAACGACTATATATACAACCTTGAAAACAGCATTATAAAGTCAAAGGTTGCAAGAGATGCTGAAAACTATTACTTCTATGCTGAAACCCTTGAGGACATCAAGATAAACGAAGGTGCAAGCTTCCATCTTTATATCAATGCAGACAGAAACTATGCAACAGGCTGGGAAGGTTATGACTATGCTCTTAACTTAAATGCTATGGGAGTAGTTTCTGCAAATGCAGGAGGTTACAACTGGACAGATGCAGGAAAAGCAAGCTACACCGTAAAGGGAAATGTTCTTCAGATTGCAGTTCCCAAGAGCTTGATAGGCGGAGACCACGCTCAGTTTGAATTCAAGTGGGCTGATGCAGCAGGGGAAAACGGCGATATTTTAAGATTCTATCAGCACGGATCGGTTGCTCCTGCAGGACGCTTTAACTACCTCTACACAACATTTGATGTAAAGACAATGACAGCAGAAGAAAGAACGGCACTTAAAGGAACATCCGTTATTAAGGCAGGCTCAAACAAAATGGCGGTATCGGGTGCTGTAATGAATGTATACGAGCCTGATACAAGAATTGCGACGAAAGATATAAACGGATGCTTATATCTTCCCATGCCTGCGGTCGAGGAAATATTAGGCTACGGCGTATCAAAGGTTTATATGGATGCGGAAGAAAGAATGGTACTTCTTAAAAACCACGGCCTTGAAAACGAAAAAATCGTAAACGATATGCTAATCTATGCAAGAGTGGGAGAAAATTTTGCTCACGTAAACGGAAAGTATACGAATCTTTCAAATACAATAATTGACGATAACGGATATATATTAATTCCCGTAAGCCTACTTACCGAATGCTTCGGCTTTAAGACTGTGACACTTTCAAACGGTGCCGTTGCTTTGTCAAGAGCGGATATAAATACAGAGGTTGCCGAAATTGCGGCATCTTACTTAAACTAAAGGAGGGGACAGAGTATGAAAAAAATATTATCACTTATTTTAGCACTTTTAATGGTTGCAGGCTCTGTTATGACCCTTTCTGCAGCAGACGGTGAGTATACAGATAAATCCTCCTGGGTTGTTACGGGAGAATCCCATCAGAATTCTGTGGGAAAAATTATCGACGGCGATATCAACACCTACTGGCACTCATATTACGAGGCTGAAAACGGAGTTATTACGGCTCGTCACGAACCTCCTTACAGAATTACGGTAAAATTCCCCGACGTAAGGGACGTATCCGGCTTTTGCTACACACCCCGACAGGATATGCAGCTCGGCAGAATTCACGGATATACAATTTATCTTGCGGAAAACGAATCGGCAACACCTGTTGCGGTAAACACAGGCTATATTGCCATTGGCAACAAGACAGAATATGTTGCAAATTTTGACAGAACCTACAAGGCAAAGGTTGCCGTGCTTGAAATTTTTGTAAGCGAAGGAAATTACGGAACAGCGGCAGAGCTTGGCTTCTTAAAAGGATCCGGCGGCGTTACTCCTTCCGGTGAGCCTATGAAGGATTTTACGGTTAACGGAGTTGACCTTAAAAAGACTTTTGAAGGCGTTGATCTTGCCGGCGTAAAGGTTTCTGTTTCAAGTATTGTTGCAGATAACTTCTATAAAGCTGAAAACACCATCGACGGAAAAAAAGATACTTACTGGCACAGCTATGTAAGAAAAGAAGGGGATACCGTAGGCTTACCCCCCTTCACAATGGAATACACTTTCCCCAAGGTAACGGAAATTTCGGGCGTTGTTTACACACCCCGTCAGGATATGAATGTGGGAAGAGCCACAAAGTATAATATCTATGCATCGGGTGACGATACATCTGATTATGTTCTTGTTTACAAAGGAACGGCTAATGATGATGCATCGGATAAGGTTGCTGAATTTTCTAAAAATATAGCAGTTAAGAGAGTTAAGTATGAAATCGTTGAAAGCTCCGCAAGCTACGGTACCTGCGCTGAAATGGTTTTTGTAAAGCCCAATAGTGATTTGGGAAGCACAACACCCGAAAATTATACACACGAAGCAAATGTGGGAGAGCCTGAAAAGGCAGAAAAACCCGGTACAGATAAGACCAAATGGATAATAGAGGGAAGCGGAAGCGCAGATTCATTAAAGAAGCTTATAGACGGTGACAGAAATTCCTACTGGCATTCTGATTATGTGGCAGAAGGCTCTACAATCGTGAGCCGTGATGAAGCACCCTTCAGACTTACATTTACATTTAATGCTGTTCGCGATATCAATTATGTGATATATTCACCCCGTCAGGATTTGGGAACGGGAAGATGGGAAGAATATAACATCTATATTGCAGAAAATGATTCCAAAACTCCCGTTCTTGTGAAAAGCGGAACAATCGATTCTGCCGTTAACAACGATACAGGAATAAACCTTGGCAATACCTATCTTGCAAAAAAGGTTGTAATAGAAGTTACAAAGAGCGTTAATGGCTTCTGCACAGCAGGTGAAATTAATTTTACCGAGGGTCAGAACGGAATTGCACCGACAGGCGAAGAAATGAAGGCTCTTGAAAAGAGCGGTGAAAACACCTACTTCGGAAATGTGGCGGTAATACCCCAGAAAAACTGGAAGGGCGTTGCATCCAATGCAAAGGAAGGACAGCAGCTTGATAAAGCTCTCGACGGAAATAAGAAAAGCTACTGGCATTCCGATTACACCAACGAAGGCTCAACCATAACAAGCAAGGTAGAGCCTCCTCACGAAATGCTCTTTACCGCAAACGAAGCGGTGGCACTTTCAGGCTTTATTATGACTCCCCGTCAGGATTCAAACGGCGGTAGACCTACACTCTATGATGTTTACGTATCAAGTGACGATAGCGGTGAATTTTATTTAATCGGAGAGTTCACGGGTGATGTGAGTGAAAGCGACAAGTTTGTAACCTTCCACTCCAATGTTATCACAAAACGCTTAAAGGTTGTTATAAAGGATACTCCTGCAGGCTATGGTATGATGGCGGAAGTAAACTTTATGGCGGCATCAGGCGGACTTAAAACAATTAAGGCATCGGAATATGAAAGCGGTCGCATATACAAGGTGGAAAATACCTTGATAACCGACGAAGCCGGAGAACAGATTAAAACGCTTACCGACGGACTTTTCACAACAAGCCACAAGGGAAAGAAGGGAGATATTATAAAAATAACCCTTCCCACGGAAACAGAGGTTTCAGCAATATCGGTTTATCCCTTCAGACATCATAGCTTTGAGGGTCTCTGGACAGACTTTGATGTACTTACAAGTACGGACGGGGAAAATTATGAAATTGCACTTTCCGGTGCAAGCCTTGAAAAAGCGTTAAAAGAACAGATTGTTATGCTTGATACTCCCGTAAAGGCAAGATATATAGAAATTGAAATTTTCGACGGAATAAACGCAGCTGCTTGTGCATCTGAAATATCGGTATACAGAAGCAAGGAAGGGCAGAACGCTTTCCTTAAGGCTGAAAGTGAAAAGTATGTTCTTGCCATCGGCAAAAACGAAATTTCAGCTGAAAAAGCAGGGGAAACCTACACCGTAACAAGCGACGTTGCACCCTTTATAAAGAGTGATATTACATTCATTCCTCTTCGTGTTCTTTTAGAGCAGATGGGAGCAACTATCACCTGGGACGGCGAAAAGCAGGAGATAGGCATAACCAAGGAAGACGGAAAGGGCAAAATCACCATAACAATGAGAATATGGGATGACCGCGTATTTGTATCAGACGGCGATCCTGCAAAGTATGATACCGTAAGATATACTTTAATCGCACCTCCGAGAATTTACGACGGAAGAACCTTTATTCCTTTAAGATTTGTATCCGAAAACCTCGGCTACAAGGTAGAATGGAACGGCGAAACACGGGAAATTA
>JAZRHF010000078.1:0-14077 GCA_045644565.1 Clostridia bacterium
TTTGCAGAGGGTGAAGGAAAGATAAATTCTGAAAATGGCGAGAAAATGCTCGCCGAGTTAAAGGAAAGCTGTAACGAAATTAAAGTTGCAGGAAGCTTTGCAAATGAAATCATTTTAAGAGAGAAGGACGGAAAATGAGCCTTTATATGAACCTCGGAAAAGACAGCTATGAAATAGTAATTGAGCGCGGAGCATTGAATAAAGCGGAAAGCTACCTTAATCTTGACAGAAAAGTTTTGGTGGTTACAGATTCGGGTGTACCGTCGGAATATGCAAAGACCGTTGCAGACAAATGTAAGGAAGGAATTATCTTTACTTTCCCGAATGGAGAGGAATATAAGAACTTTGAAACATACAGAAAAGTTCTTGAAGTCTTATCGGAAAATAATTTTACAAGAACCGATTGCGTTGTGGCAGTTGGCGGAGGCGTTGTAGGAGACCTTTCGGGCTTTGCGGCGGCAACCTATATGAGAGGTATAGATTTTTACAACATTCCCACAACTACATTATCCCAGATTGATTCATCAATCGGCGGAAAAACCGCAATAGATTTTTACGGATACAAAAACACGGTAGGGGCATTTTATCAGCCTGAAAAAGTTTTAATTGACCCTGAAGTTACAAAAACACTTACCGAACGACAAATTGTATCGGGTCTTGCGGAAGCTGTTAAAATGGCGGCAACAAGCGACAGTGAACTTTTCAGCCTTTTTGAAAAAGAGGACTGGAAGGATAACCTTGATGAAATAATCGAAAAATCATTGATGATTAAAAAAGCCGTTGTTGAAGAAGACGTCAGTGAAACGGGGCTTAGAAAGGTTCTTAATTTCGGACATACAATAGGTCACGGAATAGAGGCAAATACCAAAGAACTTTATCATGGTGAATGTGTGGCATTGGGAATGCTTTATATGTCAGAAGGTGAGGCAAAAGAAAGAATCATAAAAGTTCTTCAAAAACTTTCTTTGCCCATTAATGCGGATATGGATAAAGAAAAGGTATTAAATGCAGTAAGGCATGATAAAAAGGCATCCGGAGATAAAATAACAATTATATATGTAAAAGAAATAGGAAGCTTTGAAATGAGAAAAATAAATATTTCGGAGCTCTCGGGATATATCGAAGGAGAATCGGTATGAAAAATACATTTGGAGATAATATAACCATTACATTATTCGGAGAAAGCCACGGCAGTGCCATAGGTGCTGTGCTTGACGGTATTGCACCGGGAATAACGGTGGATGAAGAAAAAATAGCCTATAAGCTTTTGCTTCGCCGTCCGTCGGGAGGCATTTCCACATCAAGAGTTGAGGCTGATAAATTCAGTATCGTAAGCGGTGTATATAACGGGAAGACAACAGGAACTCCTATTGCTGTTATTATTCCCAATGAAAATATAAAAAGCTCGGATTATAAAGAAACAGAAAATCTTGCACGGCCTGCCCATGCGGATTTTGCGGCACATATGAAATATCACGGCTTTGAAGACAAAAGAGGTGGCGGACACTTCAGCGGAAGAATTACAGCAGCTATTGTTGCTGCAGGTGCAATACTTACAGAAGCTCTTGAAAGAAAAGGCATTTATATAGGAACCCACATGAAAAAGTGTGCGGGGATTTTAGACAGAGATTTTGAAAATCTTGAAGATGATGTAAAAAAGCTTATAAATATGCGATTTCCCGTTTTATCCGAGGAAGCGGCAGATGCCATGCAGACTGAGATAATGAACGCAAAGGAAGAAAAGGACAGCGTTGGAGGAATATTGGAAACTGTGGTTTTGGGACTTCCTGCAGGACTTGGAGAACCTTGGTTTGACAGTATTGAAAGCAAGATAGCTCACGCCATGTTTTCCGTTGGAGGAGTAAAAGGGATTGAATTCGGAAAAGGCTTTGAGCTTTCGGATATGAAGGGATCTCTTGCCAATGACTCATTCAGAATGAAAGACGGAAAAGTTGTTACGGAGACAAATAACAACGGAGGCGTAAACGGCGGTATAACAAACGGTATGCCTGTTGTATTTTCTCTTGCCGTTAAACCTACACCTTCAATATTTAAAAAGCAGAATACCATTGATTTTGTAAAAGGCGAAAATGCCGAAATTGAACTCAAAGGAAGACATGATCCCTGTATCGTGCACAGAGTGAAAAGTGTTGCCGATGCACTTACTGCATTTGTTATTGCAGACGTGCTTACAGGAAGATACGGAACGGATTATCTTGCCGATTGACAAAAAAGGAGAATTTTATGCAGTACGGTTGTATAGGAGAAAAGCTTATCCACAGCTTTTCGAAGGAAATCCATAATGAAATTGCCGATTATGAATATGAACTTCTTGAACTTAACAAGGATGAGGTGGAAGGCTTTGTTAAAGGTAAATGCTTTAACGCTGTAAACGTAACCATACCTTACAAAGAAACCGTAATTCCTTACCTTGATGAAATTGATGAAGCAGCCAAAAAAATCGGAGCAGTTAATACGATAGTTAATAAGAACGGTAAACTTTACGGCTATAATACGGATTTTTATGGTATGACGGAGCTTATTAAGTTTGCTGAAATTGAAATTAAAAATAAAAAAGTGTTGATACTCGGAACCGGAGGAACGAGCAAAACCGCCTTTGCGGTTTCGGAATTTTTAGGTGCGAGAGAAATACTTAAGGTTTCGAGAGATAAAAAAGACGGAGCAATCAGCTATGAAGAGGCGATAAGCAGTCATAATGATTCTGAAATTATAATAAATACAACTCCTTTGGGAATGTACCCGGATACAGAAAAGGAGCCTTTGGAAATTGACTGCTTTAATAACCTTTCGGGAGTAATTGATGCCATTTACAATCCTTTAAGAAGCAACCTTGTCTTAAAAGCATTGGATAAAGGGATAAAGGCAATGGGCGGACTTTATATGCTTGTAGCTCAGGCGGTTTTGGCATCGGAATATTTTCTTGATACGGAATATGATGAAAACTTAACAAAAAAGGTGTATGAAAAAATTCTTTTTGAAAAAGAAAACATTGTTTTAACCGGTATACCCGGGGCAGGTAAAACAACCATAGGTGAAATACTTTCAAATCTTTCGGGAAAGGCTTTTATTGATTCGGATGAAGAGATAACAAAGCTTGGAAAAAGCCCTTCTGAAATCATCAAAGAAAAAGGAGAAGATGCTTTCAGGGAAATTGAAGCAGAGGTTATAAAGAATCTTTCGGATAAGACCTGCATGGTTATTGCAACCGGAGGCGGAGCGATTTTAAGAGAAGAAAATATCAAAAGGCTTAAACGTAACGGGAAAATTGTATTCATAAACAGAGAACTGCAGTACATAACTCCAACAAGTGACAGACCCCTTTCTTCTGACAGAATTGCCCTCGAAAAGCGATTCAGAGAAAGATACCCATTATATATGAAAACGGCTGATACGGTAATAAAAACCGAAAGCAGCGCAAATAAAAATGCAGAAAACATATTGAATTTGTTAAGAGGTGAAGTTAAATGAAACTTCTTGTAATAAATGGACCAAACTTAAATATGCTCGGCATAAGAGAACCTGATATATACGGAAAATCCACTTATAAAGATTTGGTTGAAATGATAGAGGAGCATTGCGAAAAAAAGGGGATTGAAGTTAAATGCTATCAGTCAAACCACGAGGGTGCTTTGATAGACGAGATTCAGGCTTCCTTCGGTGTAAGGGACGGAATAATAATTAATCCCGGTGCTTATACTCATACAAGCATAGCAATTCTTGATGCATTAAAGGCTGTAGGTCTGCCCTCGGTGGAGGTTCATATATCCGATGTGGATAAAAGAGAAGACTACAGGAAGATAAGCTATGTAAGAGAATATTGTGAAAAAACAATTTCAGGACATGGCTTTGATGGCTATATCGAAGCTATTGATTATCTTCTTACAAAGGAAGCGACAAAATGAGAGCAGAAATTAAGAAAAGCTTTCTTGAAGGAGAGCTTACTGCACCGCCATCCAAAAGCATGGCACACAGGCTTATAATTGCCGCGGCACTTTCAAAAGGAAACTGCAAAATTGAAAACGTTTCAATGTCCGGCGATATTATGGCGACAGCGGGGTGCATTAAAGCCTTCGGAAAAGAAATGACTTTTTCTGAAAATACACTTTTTATAAAGGAAAAAGAATGGGAATGTGAAGAAAAAAAGCTTTTTGTATCAGAAAGCGGAAGCACATTGAGATTTTTGATTCCGCTTTGCCTTACAGGTGAAGAGATAACTTTTTACGGAAGCAAAAGGCTTTTTGAAAGACCTTTATCGGTTTACGAAGAAATCTTTGAAAAACAGAAAATCAACTACGAAAAGGGCGAAGATTATATAAAAGTGAATGGTAAACTAAAGAGCGGACATTTCAAGATAAGAGGAGATGTAAGCAGTCAGTTTATAACAGGACTTTTATATGCACTTCCGAGGCTTTCGGGCGACAGCGTTATTGAAATTATCGGAAACTTTGAAAGTAAAAGTTATATTTTGATGACACTTGAGGCGTTAGCTTATTTTGGAGTAGATGTTTATTTTGACGGAGACAGAGTCTTTAGAATCAAAGGCGGGCAAAGCTTTAAGGCTAAAGATGCTTATGTTGAAGGGGACTATTCCAATGCTGCGTTTTTTGAAGCACTTGGTCTTCTGGGACATAAAGTGTCAGTTTCAGGTCTTAATGAAAATTCTCTTCAGGGAGATAAAATATACAAAGAATATTTTGATAAACTTAAAAAAGGTACACCGACACTTTCTTTGGCTGACTGCCCGGACCTTGCACCAATACTTTTTACATTGGCATCATGCTTTAACGGTGCGGAATTTACAGATACAAAAAGGCTTAAAATTAAAGAAAGTGACAGAGCAGAGGCAATGCGTGAAGAGCTTTCAAAGTTCGGTGCAAAATTATCGGTTTTTGAAAACTCAGTTACTGTGGAAAAATGTTCATTACACGAGCCTGAAACAGTGCTTTCGAGCCATAATGACCACAGAATAGCAATGAGTCTTTCTGTTTTGGCAACTCTTTACGGAGGAGAAATAGATAATGCGGAAGCTGTTAATAAAAGCTTTCCTGAATTTTATGATAAACTTATATCCCTGGGGGCAAAATTGACATTATACGAAAGGACGTAAATTTTATGAAAAACATGAACTTCTTAAGAAAACTCCCAATTCCCATGGACATCAAAGCTGAATACCCCTTAACTCCTGAAATGGAGCAGGTTAAGGCAGCTCGTGACGAAGAAATTAAAAAAGTATTCACCGGGGAATCAGATAAATTCATCCTTGTTATAGGTCCCTGTTCCGCAGACGACAAAACTGCGGTTATGGACTACATCGGAAGACTTAAAAAGGTAGAAGAACAGGTTAAAGAAAAAATAATAATCATTCCGAGAATTTATACAAATAAGCCCAGAACAACAGCAAGCGGATATAAGGGTATGCTTCATCAGCCCAACCCCGAAGAAAAGCCCGATATGTTAAAGGGAATCGTTGCCATAAGAGATATTCACATGACGGCGTTAAAGGATTATGGCTTCTCCTGTGCAGACGAGATGCTTTATCCTGCGAATTATCGCTATCTTTCAGACATTCTTGCATACGTTGCAATCGGTGCCCGTTCCGTTGAAAATCAGGAACACAGACTTTCCGCAAGCGGATTTGACGTTCCCGTTGGTATGAAAAACCCCACAGAGGGTGACTTCTCCATTATGATGAACGCCATAAATGCTGCACAGCACGGTCATACCTTCATTTACAGAGGATGGGAGGTAGAAACTGCAGGTAATCCTCTTTCGCATGCAATTCTTCGAGGCTATATGGATAACTACGGAAGAAGCCTTCCCAATTACCATTATGAAGATCTTGCAAGACTTGATGAAGCATATAAAAAGGACGATCTTTTAAATCCGGCGGTTATCGTAGATACAAACCATGCAAATTCGGGCAAGAAATATTTAGAGCAGGTAAGAATTGCAAAGGACGTTTTATACAGCTGCAGCAAAAATTCCGACATCAAAAAGCTCGTAAAAGGCTTGATGATTGAAAGCTATATCGAAGACGGAGCGCAGAAGATTGGCGAAAACGTTTACGGTAAATCAATTACAGATCCATGCCTCGGCTGGGAAAAGACAGAAAAGCTCATCTTGGACCTTGCAGACGAACTTTAATTGATGAAAAAATGACAAACAAAATTTGTTTGTCATTTTTTGTTTTATAATATTGACGTATTTGAGATAGTGAAGTATAATGTAACGTAGCACATAAGGCAAGGAGAGATTATTATGAATAACAGAATCAGTTTTTACACACCACCGTATCCCCGCGCAAAAAGCTACATAGATATGATTGATTTGGCTATTGAACACGGGCTTTCACAGGTTGAAGGCTTAAACACAATGGAGTTTTCAACGCCTGATGTTGAGAAAGCAAAAAAGATAAAGGAATATGCCGACAGCAAAAATGTGAAATTTCCCTGCTTTTCCATATTTGCCAATTTAAGCACGGAAGATAACCGGGAAATGATTGAAAAGCTTAAAGCCTATGCAGACGTTGCCAAGGCTTTAGGCTCACCTTATCTTCACCACACAATAATCCCTGAATACAGTAACCCCGATAAGGTGGTTCCGATGAGGGAAGAGCTTTTCCAAAGGGGAATAAATGCAGTTCGTGAAATTTACGATTACTGCGAGGAAATCGGAATAAAAGCCATTTATGAGCCTCAGGGCTTTATATTCAACGGCATAGAAAATCTCAAACGTTTCGCAAACGAAGTTGAAAGAGATATAATGTTTGTGGCTGACTTTACGAATATCTGTCAGTCGGGAGACAAAATAGAAGACTTTATCAAAGCTTTCCCCGGTAAAATCGCTCACGCTCATATTAAAGATGCGGTTTTAAGCGATGAGGATTTCAGCAACTCAAAGGAAGTCAACCTTAAAGGCGGCTACGTATGCGAGGTTGAAACAGGAAAAGGCGAGATTGATATCAAAGGTATCGTAAAGCTTTTGGATTCCTATGGCTACAAGGGAGCATACGCTCTTGAATACGGCGTTAGGGACGATAATTCCGATGGAGTGAAAAATGCTCTTAATGTAATAGACGAAGCTCTCAGATGATTTTTTATAATATTAAAAGGACTGTATATACAGTCCTTTTGGGCGTCCTCACTTAGGGATGAATCGGTTTTGGCTTGATATTTTCCGTTAATACGGCGCAAAAAAAAACCGAAATACGCAAGTATATCGGGTTTTTTTATGTCTTGTCTTAAATCGAAAAATCTCTAACCCAAAACTGCGAAGCATTTCAAAAACATTATTTTGAGTGAAGAACAAGGCGAAAATCCCCCATTATCCTGACGGATATGGGGGATTTTTAACGTAGTTATGTGCCAAAATTATGCTTTTGAAACGAATAATCCCTAAGTGAGGGCGCCCTTAATATTTCTTTTTGTGATGTGACGGCGGAAGTCCGCATTGTTTTTTAAAGGCAACGGTAAAATAATGCTGGCTTGAAAAGTTCAGTATATCACTTATTTCCGCCATGCTTTTTCCTTCGTTCATAAGTTCAATCGCCTTTAAAAAGCGCAGGTTGTTGTAGTACTTTTTTATGCTTATCCCCGAATATTTTTTAAATGTCTTTTTGAGAGAAGATAAGCTTATTCCGCATCGTCTTGCCATTTCTTCGGAGGATAGATTATCGTAAACCGAATCGTTTAAGCACTTTACAATCATTTTATAATTGTCCGTGGCGTGGGTATTTATATGGGTGTTTTCAGGAATCTGGTTTCCGACCAGACTTAGTATAAGCTCCTCAATTTTTATTGCGGCAAGTTGTTTTTGGTCCTCGGCACCGTTTTTCGTGGCACTTTCATAAGCATTAAGAGCGGACAAAATAAGGTTATGGGCATTAGTACTCACGTCAAAAACGCCCTCGGTTAAACTGTCAAAGCCTTCGCCCGATAAGGAGAATGACATAATTATAATTAACGGGTCCGTTCCTTTTGCAGAACGAATGCTGTGAAACTCCATAGGAGAATAGAAAATCATTTTTCCCGCATTGACCTCATAAATTCTGTCTTCCTCAAAGACATCCATAGAGCCTTCTATTACATATAAAAATTCCCAGAAATCATGCCTTTCTCCGGTGAAAATAAAGTCTTTGTCATAACGATGCATAAATCCGGAATAAAATGCATCTACATTAACCTTTCTCGAAACCTTAAACATAAATTCACCTTGCCTTTGTGGTCTAAAATAATAAAAAATATGTCTGATATTGCATTGTTTTTATATTTTAGATATAGTATTATTAATTTAACACATATTATAAAAAAAGTCAAGAAAGGAATTGATACAATGCTTAAATACGGAATAATCGGTATGGGCGGTCTCGGAAAACTCCATCTTTTTAATCTTGACATAATCGGAAAAGAACGGGGAGACATCAAGCTTAAAGCAATTTGCGGTGCGACAAAGGACGATTTGAAAAAAAGCGTTGGTCTTAATATCGGAACGGTTGATGTTTCGAAGGTAAACGTTGATGAGTGTAATTTCTACACCGACTATAAGGAAATGTTTGCAAATGAAGAGCTTGATTTTGTACTTGCGGCAATTCCTACATATCTTCACGAAGAAGTTGCGATATATGCTTTAGAGCATGGAGTTAACATCCTTTCGGAAAAACCTATGGCTTTAACACTTGAAGGCTGCGACAGAATGATTGACGCGGCAAATAAAAGTGGAAAGCATTTGATGATTGGTCATTGTATGCGCTTTTATTCCACATATGCAAAGCTTAAGGAACTTGTTGAAACAGGAATTTACGGGAAAGTATACAGAGCAGAATTTACAAGATATTCACAGATTCCGAAGTGGACGTGGAACAACTGGATATTAAACCCTGAAATGAGCGGTGGTTGCCCCCTTGACTTACATGTTCACGACGTTGATATGATGAATTATATTTTCGGAACACCGAAATCTCTGTTTTCTACGGCGACAAATAAAAGGGTGGAGCTTGAAAGCATATTTACACAATATTATTACGATGACGGATTGGTTATTTTGAGCGGAGCTGACTGGTCGCTTCCCGATACCTATGAATTTAACGCACACTGCATGGTAAATTTCGAAAAGGCGGCAGCAATAATAAAAGACGACAAGCTTGTCATTTATACAGACGATGAGATAATTACACCCGAGCTTTCCGATGAAAGCGAATTTATAAGTGAGCTTAATGCCTTCATTGATATGGTTAAGACAGGTGTTAAGAGCGAAGTAACTTCGCCCGAATCCATAAGAGAAACCGTAAGAATAATAAAAGCCGAAGTGGAATCGGCAAGAACGAGAAAGATTATAGAACTGTAAAAAATATAGCCGAAGTTGATTCGGCTATATTTTTTTAAAAGTCAATATTGTGCAAAAATAAGTCAAGATATGTATTGCATAAACAAAAAAGATTTGATATACTTATAGAAGGACAAGGGGGAATAGATATGAAAAAAGCATTATCTTTAATTCTGGCAATTATTCTTATTTTATCATCTTTGGTGACAGCGTATGCAAGTGATATAACGCTTTTGACAAAGGATCGCTCCGAGTTATCCGAAAGCGGTGTCGGAATTTCTGACGGCACTTTTAAAAACTGGGATGAGGATGGATTTGTAGGTTTTAAGGATGTGGACTTTACCGGTGCAAAATCCGTAAGAATCAAAGCACGAATCAACTATATGAGAGGGGACAACGGCGAGGCTTTCGGCGTTTATATTGACGATCCCGTAAAAGGAAAATGCCTCGGATATATTGTTGTAAACGAACAGAGGGATGACTATACCTATTACGGCGTAAACATTCCCGAAGTGACAGGAAAACACAACCTTTATATAAAACAGAATTATACTCATACAAACTATCTTCAGGTATCGGAGGTTATAGTATCAGGCGATAATTGGGTTGACCCGAAAGCGCTTACACCTGTTCCTGATTCTGAGATTATAGATACATATTCCGACACCTGGGTTGCGGTTGATAATGTTGGGCGTCGTCTTGCAGACTTTGAGGAAGTGGGAGAAGTCAAGGAAGGAAAGCACGATGTCCTTATGTTCTATCACGACTGGCACATTCACGAAACAGAAGCTGTTACTGCTATGGAAGTAATTAATGCAAATCCCGACGCAAAGGACAACTATTATCACGAGGCGTGGCCTTCAAGCGGTCCCCTCTACTGGGGCGAACCCATATACGGCTATTATACCGGTATGGACTACTGGCATTACAGAAAAGCGGCAGAATTAATGGCTTCTGCCGGTGTAGATGCCGTTTATATTGACTATACAAACTCCGATGCGGCATACATAAAGGCATTGGATGTTATGATGAAGGCATATCATGACGCAAGGGCAGACGGGGTTGATGTTCCTAAAATCGGAGGCTATCTTCATATGGGAGGAACTCCTGAAAACAAGTTAAGATTATTAAAGGCACTTTATTTCAATTTGTACTATAACGAATATTACAAGGATCTGTGGTATTATCTTGACGGAAAGCCTCTCGTTATACAAAACAGTTCTGAAGAGATATTGAAAGCGGTAAACAGTGAGGATACCGAGGAAGTGAAGCTTGCAGAATATATGCTTGAATTTTTCACCTTCCGTGAAACCGGTGGAGAAGACAGGGATTACCCCGGCAAAGATAATACATATTGGCATTGGCTTGTTCCTTATCCGCAGCCTGCATTCGGAACCACAGAATCCGGCAGAGTTGAAATGGTAAACCTTGGTATGGCTATTAACCGTTCCTATATAGGCGAGGTTTCGAGCTACTGGATTTTCTCAGGCAAATATGCAAAAACCAAAAATTATACCGAAGCCTTCGGTGATGACTACCGTCCCGAGGCAGTACACGAAGGAAACTTCTTCCGCGAACAGGCATCACGTGTTCTTAAGCTTGACCCCGAACACGTTTTCGTTGACGGCTGGAACGAGTGGAATACGGCAAGGAGTGCAGAGCTTTACGGCTACAAAAACGTATTTATCGACCTTTACGACAATGCGGGAAGCCGTGACTTTGAGCCTCATAAGGGAGAACTTAAAGACGATTATTATATGCTCCTTACAGACTTTATAAGAAAGTATAAAGGTGTTCGTCCTGCACCTTTGGCAAGTGAAGCAAAGACCATCGATATATCGGGAGAAATTTCGCAGTGGGACAGCGTAGAGCCTTGCTTTGCAAACCATTTCGGAGACTATGAAAGGGATGCGGCAGGATATAAGAAATATAAATCTGATGAGTATCATCACTATACAACAGAGGTTGTAAATTCCATAGCTTCCGCAAAGGTTGCCCGTGACGGTGAATTTTTCTATTTCCTTGCAGAGTGTGAAAACGATATAAAGGAAGGCAAAAACTTTATGAATCTTTATATCAATGCGGACAGAAACAAGGCAACGGGCTGGGAAGGCTATGATTATGCCGTAAATGTAAACGGCAAGGGCGTGATTTCAGCGTTTAATTCAACTGAATTTACACTTACCGATATAGGCAATGCCGAAATGAACATTTCGGGTAAATACCTTACCGTAAAGCTTCCGAGAGCGCTTATAAACGAAGCAGGTGCAGCGGATTTTGAATTCAAGTGGACAGATAACATTGAAGCAAACGGCGACCTTATGCTTTTCTACACCGAGGGTAATTCAGCTCCCGTCGGAAGATTTAACTATCTCTATACAGAAATTCCGCAGACCGCTTTGACAAAGGAAGAAAGAAAGGCACTTTCCGATACAACAATCTTAAAAGCAGGCAATGCGAAAATGATTGCAAACGGCGGAAAAATGTATGTTTACGATAAGGATATAAGAGTAACAACCTTTGAAGAAGGCGGAACTCTTTATGTTCCCACAACCGCACTTGAAGACATAATGGGCTACGGCGAAACAAAGGTAACATACGATTCAGCCAAAAATATTTTAATTATCAAAACTCACGAGCTTACAGACAGAGAAATAACGGATTATCAGTGGGCGTATACTACACTCGGAACAAACGAGGCAAGAGTTGACGGTGTTTTAACAGCTATTTCTGCTCCCGTAAAGGCAGTTGACGGAATTATTTATGTTCCCGTAAGCTTTTTATCAGAGTGCTTCGGTTGGGATGTTCAGCCTTTGGACGACGGCGTCTATGCAATAAGTCAGAGAACGGCAGAAATCAATACGGCAAAAGCCGTAATGCATCATTTTAATTAAGGAGGCATCAGTATGAAAAAAATATTTGCGCTTATTTTATCTTTAATACTTGTTGCCTCAATGTTCACCGTTGCGGAGGCTTCAAGCTATACCTATCTTGATAAAACCGGCTGGAAGGCTTTGGCTTCAACCACGAATGAAAGTTTTACGGCAGCAAAAATGATAGACGGAAATTTAGAGAGTTACTGGCACTCTGATTACCGAAACGAAAATGATATGGATAAACCGCCTTTCTATCTTACATTTACTTTAGCTGAAGCATCAACAATCGGCGGATGGCGCTATGTACCGAGAACAATCAATGCTTCGGGAATAGTGACTGGTTATAATATTTACGTTTCCGATAAAGAAGATGGCAAGGCAGAGCTAATTTACAGCGGAAGGATGGAAAATTCCTATAATACAAAGGAAGTTGCCTTCGGCTTTAACGTAAAAAATGTAAAAACCGTAATTCTTGAAATTACAGAAGGTATGTATAACTATGGTGTTGTGGCAGAATTTGACCTTATGACAGGACTTTCTTCCCAGAGTGATAAAAGCATTTCGGAAGCATCCGTCGGAAAGAGCGTTACAATAGGCAAAGAAGACTCGGGAATGTATAGCGATATGCTTCTTGATAAATCTTTGTGGAAGGTTACGGCAACAACGGTAAATAAAAATTTTGTGCCTGAAAACACCATCGACGGGAAAAAGGAAACTTACTGGCACTCAGATTACAGAACGGAATCTGATATGGATAAGCCTCCGTTTTATCTCACTTATAATCTCGGCAAAAACGAGACGATAGGCGGTATGATTTACACCCCGAGAACCGATAACGGTGCGGGTATCGTAACAGACTTTGCTCTTTATGCATCCGATTCAGATAGCGGTAAGGCTAAACTGATATACGAAGGTAAGATGGAGTCAAATTTCAAAGTGAAGGAATTTCCCTTTGAAGGAAACGTAAGCGGAGTTAAAACCCTTGTGTTTGAAATAAAAGCCGGTGCATATAACTTCGGCACCTGTGCAGAATTTGACCTTATTAAAGAAATTCCCGAAAAAGCAACTAAAAGCGTAGAAGATTCCGCTGTCGGAAATAAAACAGTTGAAATCGGAAGCAATAAAATAGAAGGCTCATCAAGTGACTATTACGAAGATAAGGCATCCTGGAAGGTTTCGGCTTCTTCAGCCCATAAGATAAACGGCGTGGGAAAAGCCTTTGACGGAAACAAGGATACAATATGGCACTCCGACTACACAGATGACGGAGTTGCCACCGTTTTAACAAAGGTGGAAGGACCTCATTGGATTGAAATTATTCTGCCTTACGAAAGATATATTTCGGGCTTTAATTATGTACCGAGAACAGGGCTGAATACAGGTATATTTACAGGCTACGAGCTTTACGGTGCGTCGTCAGATGAAGGAGAATGGTTTTTACTTAAATCAGGCTCATGGAAAGATGATTCAGGCGAAAAGAAAGAAGAGTTTCTTAAAAACTTAAAGGTTAAAAAAGTAAAGCTTGTTTCAACAGCAACCGTAGCGGGATTTGGTACCTGTGCGGAATTTGACCTTAAAATTTCTTCAGAAAAGTTAGAAAACGAAGAAGATCTTGCCTCATACGAAAGCTTCTTTAAGGCTAATAAGCTTGACAGAATTGATTTGTCAGGAGCATCTGCCAAGGCAACAAGTGAATGGGAAGGTAAAAATCCCGCAATGAGAGTTGTTGACGGAAACCAGAGAGTCGCATGGCATTCAGACCCTGCCGACAAAGACAAATTCCCCATAATTTTAACCGTGGATTTAGGAGATATATACACGGTTTCGGAAGTAGAATATGCTCCGAGAATTGACGATAC
>JAZRHF010000079.1:0-32478 GCA_045644565.1 Clostridia bacterium
GGTATGACCATGGTTGTGGTAACACACGAAATGGGCTTTGCAAGAGATGTGGCAGACCGTGTAATCTTTATGGATGATGGGCTTATTCTGGAAGAAGCACCCCCTGAGGAGCTTTTCGGAAATCCCAAAAACGAGCGTACACAGAATTTCTTGAAGTGCGTATTATAAAAACAAAATTAAAAGCTCTCGGATTGTTATCCGAGAGCTTTTGCTATGCTGATTTTTATCTTTCTGATTTTATTTTTTCTATAAATGGCTTAAAGTTTTCCAAAACTGCCGCCTCGTGACGATTTCGGAGGAAGCAGGTTTTTCCTTCTTTTGCAAGCAGGTGCTTTTCTCTTTTATAAAGCTCCTCCATTCGGTCGGCTCTTAATCTTGCATACTTACGGGGAAGGGAGCAAAGCTCTTCAATTTCCTTATAGGTACGGATTTTAAGAGCCCAAAGCACACAAGCGGGAGCGAGAAGCTTTGTGGCAAAATAGTAGGCGGCATCCTCCACCTCGTCGGAATCTTTTCCGCTTACCTTGTTGTAGGTTGTGCACCTTCCGTCAAAACTGTCGTTTTCCGTCATGCAATGGCCTGAAACGATATGAGCAACTTCGTGTAAAATAGCGATTCTGAGCTCGTCCTCCGGTAAGCTTTCGTCGTACAGAAGGGTGAAAGATGAACCCTCCTTAAAAGAAAAGGCATCGTTTTTCATATAGTCGGACAAATGGTTTTCTTCTGCAAATTTATCTGCATTACGATAACTCAAGGTGCGGATTTTCAGATAAGCACAAATATCCCTTACGGACACGGGTAAGGTTTTTGCATTGATACCCAAAAGTATGTCCCAATCCTTGCCGAACAATTTAAACACTTCCTTTATAATACTTGAAAGATTTGAAAAAATGTGATATACTATTTTTCAACAAAGGTTTTTACGATGCGTTCAAGTAAAATGAGGTCGTTTAGCGCCACTTTGTTATTGACCATATCACAGATGCTTAAACGGAGGTTTGAAGCCTGACGCTTTGTTATGCGTTTGTGAAGTGTCTGATTGGACTCCTTCGGGGGTTCCTGAGTAAAATATTCAACGGGTACTTCCAGAAAGGTGCAAAGCTTGTTAAGGTTTACACTTCTGGGCTTGGAACGGCCCTTAAGCCAGGAATCTACGTTGCCCTGGGAAATTCCTGTGGCTTTCTGAATGGAATAGGTTGTAAGACCTTTATCCTTCATTACCTTTTTGAGTTTCTGAGAAAATAACATGGTTTCACCTTCAAAAATAATCTAATATAATCTAATTATAAGCATCTTTATGTTAAAAGTCAATCGCGAAAGCTAAAAACGGCATTTTTTGTCATAAAGTATAAAATCGGGAGAGAATTTTTATGAATAAATACCTTACACCGGACATAACAGTTGACTCAATCGACGATTTGTCGGGAGAGTTTTTCAAGGAAAGAGGAATAAAGGCGGTTTTTCTTGATATTGATAACACCTTGGTGACACCCAAAACAAGAAAGCCTGACGAAAGAGCGGAAAGATTTTTAAAATCTTTGGATGAATCGGGAATTTCTGTCTGCCTTGTGTCAAATAATAAAAGGGAAAGGGTAGAAGAGTTTGCCGGAGGCAAATATTTAACCATTCACAGAGCGGGAAAGCCCTTTACATATTCTTACAGAAGAATGCTTAAAAAGCTTGGCTTAAAAAAGAGCGAGGCGTCTGCTGTGGGAGATCAGTTTTTCAGCGATGTTCTTGCGGCTAAACTGTTCGGGGTTTTAATGGTTTATGTACGCCCCATTGAGATAGGAAACGAAGGCCCCTTTGTTCACTTCAAGCGTCAGCTTGAAAAGGGCGTAATAAGGAAGCTTGGGCTTTAATTGCCTGTTTATTATAAGTTTTGTATAAGTTTTTAAGGTCAAAACAGGCTATATTGATGTAAAACAACTATTGAAAACACCTTTAAAGTGTTGTATAATGTAGTACAATGATATATTATCACTATTCTGCACGAGAGAGGGTTTACCATGTATTCTAAAGAAGTTACAATAAAGAATCAGGTTGGGCTTCATGCAAGACCTGCAACGTATTTTATACAGAAGGCAAACGAATTCAAAGAAGAAATAAAGGTTACCAAAGACGAGCGTGAAGTTAACGGAAAGAGTTTGCTCGGCGTGCTTTCTCTCGGTATTACCAGAGGTTCTTCAATTAAGATTTCCGCCACAGGCGAAAATGAAGAAGCGGCAGTTGAAGCACTTGTTGCGCTTGTTGAATCTAATTTTGAATGATTAAAAGGTGACCTTTGGTCACCTTTTTTGTTTAATATTGTCAGAAAGGAGGGGTTTTGTGACTCTTAAGGAAAAACTTAATACACTTCCGGATAAGCCCGGGGTTTATCTTATGAAAAATTCCGAGGGGAAGATAATTTATGTAGGTAAGGCAAAGGTGCTGAAAAACCGTGTGAGGCAGTATTTTCACGAAAGTGCAAATCACACGCCTAAGGTCAGCGCCATGGTTCGTAACATTGCGGATTTTGAATTTATAATAACTGCAACGGAAAGAGAAGCCTTTGTTTTAGAGTGTAATCTTATAAAGGAATATCGTCCCAGGTACAATATTTTGCTTAAGGACGATAAAACCTATCCTTTTATAAAAATAACAAACGAAGCTTATCCCCGAATCCTTTTCACCCGTAAGGCTGAAAAAGACGGGGCAGAATATTTCGGACCCTATACAAGTGCATTCTTTTGCAGAGAGATGATTGAGCTTACGGAAAGGATTTTTAAAATTCCCACCTGTAAAAAGCGTTTCCCCGAGGATTTCGGAAAAGCAAGGCCCTGCCTTTATCATTCCATGGGGCGTTGCATGGGAGTTTGCACGGGAAATATCAGCCGTGAAGAATATAAAAATATAATTTCCGATGCGGCTCTTTTCATAAAAGGAAAGCATAAAAGCCTTATAGACCGTTTGACGGAGGAAATGGAAGAATCTGCAGAAAAGCTTCACTTTGAAAGGGCGGCATCACTTAGGGATAAGATAAATTCCATCCGCTCAGTTGCAGAAAGGCAAACAGTAACTATTTTAAGCAATGCAGATGCAGATGTTTTTGCCTTTGCGGCAAAGGATAACGACGTTGCCTTTGAGGTTATATATATAAGAGAAGGAAAAATGACAGGCCACGAAAGCTTTTATTTCGAGGGTGCCTCGGGCATTGATGATGCCATGCTTATGGAGGACTTCCTTTCCCAGTACTACGCAAAGGAAAATGTTTATATCCCCAAACTGGTTATTCTAGCATCCGAAACCGTGGACGGAGACCTTATATCCGAGCTTTTAACCGAAACAAAAGGAAGCTTTGTTGAGGTGAGAAAGGCTGTAAGGGGAAAATATAAGGAGCTTTCCTCCATGGGACTTAAAAATGCGGAAAAAACTCTGGCTGACAAGAGGGAGGAACAGGAGAAATACCGCCTTAAGAAAAGTGCCGCCAAGGAGCTTGGGGACATTTTGGGGCTTTGTGCCACCCCTTCAAGGATTGAAGCCTACGATATATCCCACACTCAGGGAAGCGAAGCTGTGGGAGCCATGGCGGTTTTGGTTGACGGCAGATATTCCAAAAAGGACAACCGTTTGTTTAAGATTAAAAGCGGCAGCGGAGGGGACGACTATGCTTCCTTAAGGGAAGTTTTGGAAAGAAGATTTATGCACTGCCTTTCGGAATATGAAAAGCTTTCGGAAGGTGAAATGGATATAGATTCTGCAAAGTTTTCGTTGCTTCCCGACCTTATTTTAATGGACGGCGGAATGGGACAGCTTAAAATTGCAACAGAGGTGCTTTCCGAGCTTGGACTTTCAATTCCTGTTTTCGGTATGGTTAAGGATGATAAGCACAGAACGAGAGCGCTTGTTTCCCATGATGGGGAAATTGGTATAAAACCCACATCCTCAGCCTTTCGCCTTATCACCTCCATTCAGGATGAGGTTCATCGTATCGCCATAAACTATCACAGAAGAAGATCGGAAAAGAAAATGGTTAAAAGTCCTCTTCTTTCATTAAAGGGTGTAGGAAATGCGACCTACAAAAAGCTTATGAAAAAATTCAAAACCGTTGGGGCGGTTAAAAATGCAACGGAGGATGAGCTTATAAATTCTGTGGGAAAAACCGCAGGCGAGAGCATTTATAATTATTATCACGGGGAATGAAATGTGTTCCGGGGGAGGACTTTATGCATAAATATATGGTAGGAAAAAAGGATTTGGGCGATTTTATTCCTGCTGACGCAGGGTTTCAGGACTGCGACAAGGGCTACGGCTTCGGCCCGAATGTGAGAGACTATTATCTCATACACTATGTTGAATCGGGAAAAGGGATTTTTAAAAATGAAAGAGCAGAGTATGAGGTAAAAGCCGGTGAGGCATTTTTAATCCGCCCGGGGGAAGTAACCTATTACGAAGCATCGGAGGAAATGCCCTGGAGTTATATCTGGATTGGAATGAAAGGAAAGCTTTCTTCAAAATTTTCCTCTTTACCCGACATCATAAAGCCCGACGGTAATATATTCAGAGAAATAAAAAATCTTCCCGAAGCTATGCTGGAGGAAAGACTTTGCGCCCTTATATTCAATTTATACTGCAATTTGTTTGAGGATAATGTAAAGCCCGACTATGTGAGTAAGGTTAAAGGCTATATCAATGCAAGATATATGGAAGATATAAAAATATCGGATATCGCCGATGCTCTCGGCTTAAACAGAAAATATCTGTCCCGTCTTTTTAAAAAGCAAACCGGGATTACAATGCAGGAATATTTAATAAGAAAAAAGCTCACGGAAGGGAAGAGGTTTCTTGAAAACGGCTATAATGTAACAGAGGCGGCACATATGGTCGGATATGCCGATACATTCGGTTTTTCCAAGGCTTTTTCGGCATTTTTCGGTAAAACGCCCAAAAGCTTGAAAAAAGTCACAAAATAATGGGTTAAAATTTATTTAAAAAAGGACTTGCTTTTTAAATAAATGTGTGTTACAATATATTTTGCTTAAAAATACAAAGGGTGAAAATCCAACCGTTCAGGATGTTTCTCCTTACAAAAATTGTATTAAAACAAAGCTCTGGAGGTGAATATAATGCCCAACATTAAATCAGCTAAGAAGAGAGTTATCATCACAAAGAAGAAGACTCTTAGAAATCAGATGATTAAGTCTGCTATCCACACAGCTCTTAAGAAGGCTGACGCTGCAATCACAGCAGGTGATCAGGAAACAGCTAAGGCGGCTGTTGTTTACGCTTCTAAGAAGATGGATCAGGCTGTTGCAAAAGGCGTATTCCACAAGAACACAATCGCAAGAAAGAAATCCGCCCTTGCAAAGCGTTTCAATAAAATGGCGTAAATTTTTAAAACAACAAATAAATTCTAACAGTTTCCCACTGTACGATTTGTAACAAAAATCTACGCTAAGTAGATTTTTTTGTTGTGTAGAAAAAAAGGAGTGAATCCACTTGAGAAGACTTTTTACATCAGAATCAGTTACGGAAGGTCATCCCGATAAACTTTGTGATTTGATTTCCGATACAGTGCTTGATGCATATCTTGAAAAGGACCCAGATTCCCGTGTTGCCTGCGAAGTAACGGCTTCTACAGGCCTTATTACGGTTATGGGTGAAATTACAAGTAAGGCTGTAATCGACCTTCAGCCCCTTATCCGTGAGGCTATAAGAAATGTAGGATATACAAGCTCAGACATGGGCTTTGATGCAGATACTTGCTCTGTAATGAACACCGTACACGGTCAGTCTCCCGACATTGCTCAGGGCGTTGGTGATAACAACGATGAAAACAGCGGTGCAGGTGACCAGGGACTTATTTTTGGTTATGCTTGTTCGGAGACAGATACGTTGATGCCTCTTCCTATTTATCTTGCGCATAAGCTTTCTGAAAGACTTACTTTTGTAAGAAAATCAGGCCTTTTAACCTATCTTCGTCCTGATGGTAAAACTCAGGTTACCGTAGAATATGACGAAAATGACGTGCCCAAGAGAATTGATGCGATAGTTGTTTCTACACAGCACTCTCCCGATGTTACATTGGAGCAGATCAGGGAAGATGTTATTAAAAACGTAATCGAACCTATTATTGATAAAAAAATGATGGACGACGATACAAAGATTTACATAAATCCCACAGGCCGTTTCGTAATAGGCGGTCCCTTTGGTGACTCCGGTCTTACAGGCAGAAAGATTATCGTTGATACCTATGGCGGCTATGCCCGTCACGGCGGCGGTGCTTTCTCCGGAAAAGATCCCTCCAAGGTTGACAGAAGTGCGGCATATATGGCTCGTTACATTGCCAAGAATCTTGTTGCGGCATCTCTTTGTGAAAAGTGCGAAATTCAGCTTGCTTATGCTATCGGTGTTGCAAAGCCCGTTTCCGTAAGAGTTGACACCTTCGGAACAGGTGTGCTTCCCGAGGACAAGCTTGAAGAGATAGTAATGGAAAACTTTGACTTAAGACCCTACGGTATAATCAAAACTTTGGATTTAAGAACACCCATTTATAAGAAGACTTCTAACTATGGTCACATGGGCAAGGCAGGTCTTCCCTGGGAAAAGACTGATATGGCTGAAGTTTTGAAAAAAGCCGCAAATCTTTGATAATATGCACCGAAATGACGAAAAAAATCGTATTTCGGTGCATTAATTTTTTACTTTTTACTTGACAAAGAAAAATTTATGAATTATACTGTGAATAGTATGTTTTTACATATTGAACGGAGGAAAAGTCTTGCCAATGTCCGATTTACTCGGTTTTACCGATGAAGAGTTAATTGAAAAAAGTCGCAACGGGGATGATTTGGCTCTCGATGTGCTTATTTCAAGATATATCGGATTGGTTCGACAGAAGGCATTCCGATTCTTTTTGGTCGGTGCAGACAAAGAAGATTTGCTTCAGGAAGGTTTAATCGGGCTTTTTAAGGCAACAAGAGACTATAAGCCTGAGCTTTCGGTTCCCTTCAAAAGCTTTGCGGAAACCTGCGTAAAGCGTCAGCTTGCAACTGCCATTAAAGCGGCAACAAGGCTTAAGCATGGCCCCTTAAATAACTCCGTCTCCTTAAACCGTCCTCTTTTTGAGGAGGAGGATGAATCGGTGCTCCTTGATATAGTTTCAGGCAGTGCCCTTCCCAATCCCGAGGATATCGTGATTAATAAAGAACGATATGTAACCATCGGTGAAAAAATTAAAAGTCATTTGAGCAAGTTTGAGCTTAAGGTTCTGGAATTTTATCTTGACGGTAAAAGCTATCAGGAAATTGCTTCGGAGCTTGATAAGCCACAAAAAGCCATTGACAATGCTCTTCAGAGAATAAGACATAAGGTGGAGTCTTTTTCCGAGGAGAAACATTAATTTCGCAATATGCCCTTGCCGTAAAAGCGGCTCTGCGGTGCAAGTCCGTAAAGGGTGAATTATACTATTTTTTTTCAAAGTGAGGAGATCAAACATGTACCAGGACAAGACATTGGTATGCAAGGATTGCGGAAACGAATTCGTTTTCACAGCCGGCGAACAGGAATTTTATGCAGAAAAAGGTTTTCAGAATGAACCTCAGCGTTGCAAAGCTTGCAGAGACGCTAAGAAGGCTTCCATGAGAGAAAACAGAGAGATGTACACAGCTGTTTGCGCAGCTTGCGGTAAGGAAGCAAAGGTTCCCTTTGTTCCCAAGAACGACAAGCCCGTTTACTGCAGCGAGTGCTTCGCTAACCGTAAGGCTGAATAATTTTGCTGATTAAAAGAGCTTTAAGGCGGTTTTTCCGCCAACAAGCTCTTTTTTGTTGTAAAAAAAGCTTGAGTGAATTTTCACTCAAGCTTTTCTTATTATTTTCTTAAAAAATCTTTATTTACAATGCTTATGGGTTCTTCTCCGTTTATAAATCTCATGACATTTGCCGTTACTTCCTTGTGGAGGCTGTCAACAGCTTCATAGGAGTTCCATGCAACATGGGGAGAAAGAACCACATTATCCATAGCAAGTAAGGGGTTTTCGGGAGATATGGGCTCTTCTTCAAATACGTCTAAAGCGGCGCCACCGATTTCACCTGATTTAAGAGCTTCGATTAATGCTTTTTCGTCAACCAATCCGCCACGGCCCGTGTTAACTAAAACTGCATCGTTTTTCATCATCTTAAACTCATCTTCGGAAAGCATGTGGAAGGTGTGGTCGTTTAAGGGGGAGTGGAGAGAAATATAGTCTGATTCCCTTAATACGGTTTCTAAATCTACCTTTGTTGCGCCGAGGCTCTTTGCATCATCCTCGGATATGAAGGGATCGTAAACCAAAATATTCATATCAAAAGCGGCAGAGCGTTTTGCTACATGACGGGCAATTCTGCCAAAGCCTACAAGCCCTAAAGTCTTTCCTGACAAGCGGCGAACCTTACCTACCGCCTGAGGGCTCCATGCTCCTGTTCTTGTGCATTTATCTGCAATAGGGATGTGCTTGCAGGCTGAAATCATTAAAGCCATTGTGTGTTCGGCAACATCCGGTGCACCGTAGGAGGGGGCGTTACAAACAATGATTCCTGCTTCTCCTGCAGCCTTAAAATCAATGTTGTCATATCCTATTCCGTAGCGGATAATAAGACGGCACTTATCCATGCTCTTGATGATTTCTTCCGTAATGGGAGCATCGTTGAAAAGAATAACATCCTGTCCCTTTACCAATGCCTTGAAATCTTCTGTATCCTTAAAATATGTAAGGGTAAAAGTTGCACCTGCTTCTTCAAAGGTTTTCTTTTCTAAAGAAAAGTCATTACCCTGACGGTCAAACATAATAATATTCATTAAAATCATCCTTTCGTAAATATAATACCATAACTTCTTTGGCAAATCATTGAAATTATTGTGTTTATTTGAGAAAAATATGAAAATATTATGATTTTAGTTAAACATTCCCTCTGCACCCTTGGAGGTGAACATTTTTCTTAAGGATTTTCTTATAAGGGAGTTTTCTTCGCTTTTAAGAGCAGGGTCCTTTTTAAGCACCGCATCTGCCCATTTACTTGCGAGATTCAAAAGGTCGGAATCGTTTGAAATGTCGCCGATTTTCATTTCGGGAAGACCGTGCTGACGGGTGCCGAAAATTTCACCGGGACCTCGAAGCTCCAAATCCTTACGGGCAATTTCAAATCCATCGGTAGTTCGTGCCATTATTTCCATTCGTTCCTTTGATTCTTTGGACTCACTTCCCAAAAAGAGAACGCAATAGCTTTGGTCATGTCCTCGTCCGACTCTTCCTCGGAGCTGATGAAGCTGGGCAAGACCGAAGCGTTCCGCATTTTCAACCACTATCAGTGTGGCATTGGGAACATTTACCCCTACTTCAATTACTGTGGTGGAAACAAGGATATTAATCTCTCCCGACAAGAAGGAAGACATAATTTCGTCCTTTTCGGCATTTTTCATTTTTCCGTGGATAAAAGCCACATTTAAGTGAGGAAACACCTCTGTTTTTAACCGCTCCGTAAATTCCACCACGGACTTTAATTCCATTTCGTCGCTTTCCTCCACCATGGGGCAAACGATATATGCCTGATTGCCAAGATTTATGTTTTTATCAATAAAGGCGTAAATTCTTTGGCGCATATCCTCTTCAACCACATAGGTTTTAACCTGCTGACGACCGGGAGGAAGCTCATCTATAACTGAAATATCAAGATCACTGTATAAAATCAAAGCAAGTGTTCGCGGAATGGGTGTTGCGGTCATAACTAAAATGTGCGGGGAAAAACTGCTCTTTTCTGCAAGAGCGGCTCTCTGCTTAACACCGAAACGATGCTGTTCGTCGGTTATTACAAGAGCAAGATCCTTAAAAACTACATCCTCCGAAAACAGAGCGTGAGTACCAACGGCAATTTTCACTTCGCCGCTACGCAGTTTTTCAAGGATTTCGCGACGTTCTTTTGCCTTTGTGCTTCCTGTAAGAAGGCAAATGGGAACACCGGGAAGCATATTCTTTAAGGATTCAAAGTGCTGACGGGCAAGTATTTCCGTGGGAGCCATCATAGCACACTGATGCCCGTTTTTATATGCAAGATATAAAGCAGCACCTCCAACTGCAGTTTTACCGCTGCCTACATCTCCCTGTACCAGACGGTTCATGGGAGTTTTTCTTTTTAAGTCGTCGCAGATTTCCGAAACAACTCTTTTTTGTGCTCCCGTAAATTCATAGGGCAGATTTTTAAGAAAAGGGGAAGTATCGGTATCGGAAAAGGCTATGCCCGAAAGTGAGCTTCTTCTTCCCGATAAAAGCCTCATTCCCATGTTAAGAAGAAAAAATTCTTCAAAAACAAGCCTTTTTCTTGCAATAGAAAATGCTTCTGAATTTTCGGGGAAGTGAATGTTTGAAAGGGCATATCTGATTTCGCAAAGAGAGGATGCTTCCCTTAAGTAAGGGGGAAGTGTTTCTTCAATTTCGGAAAGTGCAGAATCCAGACACAACTTTGCCGTATTCTGCATTGTTTTTTGCGAAAGCCCTGCGGTAAGTCCATAAACGGGCACGATTCTTCCTGTTGCCAGATTTTTCTCCTCGGTTTCGTAAACAGGAGTAACGATTTCCTTCTTGCCGTAGGAAACCTTTATCTGACCGAAGAAGGTGTAGGTTTTTCCGGGAGAGAAGTTTTTCATTATGTATTTGTTGTTATACCAGACGGCATTGATAAAGCCCGAATCATCTCTTAAAATAAGGGTATATATTGCAAGATTTTTTCTGACTCTTCTGACTTCGGGAGGGGAGAAGACCGTTGCCCTAATGCAAACGGATTCGCCATCGGAAACCTCGGCAATTTTTTTTATTTCACTTCTGTCCTCGTTTCGGTAGGGGAAATGATAAAGCATGTCCCTGACGGTTTCAATGCCCAGCTTTTCTAATCTTTTGGCAGTGGTCTGACCGATGCCCTTAACCGAAGTTATTTTTTCATCTAACATAAATACCCTCCTTTCAAAACAGAGATTACGGCAGTTTAAAATTGTAGGGGCCGATGCCATCATCGACCCTGAATTCCGGGCTGATGTGGGCATCAGCCCCTACAAAAATATTTATTTCTTATTCTGCAGATAAAATATAGGAATAAACGGGCTGCTTACCGTTGTAAAGAGAAACGTCCGCATCGGGATATTTCATTTCTATATATTCTGCAAGGCTTTCTGCTTCCTCTTCGGGAAGATCATCGCCGTAGATTACGGTGATAAGCTCTGTATCCTCGGTAACTATTTTGGATAAAATATCCTTTGCGGTTTCTGTTGCATCGCTTCCCACAGAAACGATATCCTTTTCAACCATTCCCAAAATATCACCGTCATGAATTTCGGTGTCGCCTAATACGGTATCACGAACGGCATGGGTGATAAGTCCTGTTGTGACATTTTCGGAAGCTGAAATCATAGCTTCTTTATTTTCGTCAGCTTCACCCTCCGGATTGAATGTAATCATGGCACTTATACCCTGAGGGATTGACTTTGTGGGGATAACGATAATGTTTTTATCGGAAATCGACGCAGCCTGTTCTGCCGCCATAATTATATTTTTATTGTTGGGAAGAACATAGATATTTTCCGCATCCATATTTTCAATGGCGGATAAAATGTCTTCCGTACTGGGATTCATGGTCTGACCGCCTGAGATAACATATGCACCAAGGTCGGCAAAGAGCTGTTCCACTCCTTCGCCCGCCGCAACGGAAAGTGCCGCATTTTTACAAGCTGAAGCTCCCATTGAAGGAGCCTTAACGGGATTTTCGGGGATTGAAGCTTCCGCTTCCTTTTCTTCAGCCTTGGGTTCTTCAACTGAAGGAGCGGTGTCCTTTTTCTCGCCTTCCAAAATCTCGCTGTGCTGTTTTCTCATATTTTCGATTTTTACCGTTGCAAGGTCGCCGAGTTTTACGGCATATTCCAATACAAAACCGGGGTTGTTGGTGTGGATGTGAACCTTTATAATATCATCATCGTCAATAACAACCATGGAGTCGCCGATTTTTTCAATGGCGTTCTTCATTTTTTCCGCACTTACATTGGGTGAAGACTTCTCCACAATGAATTCTGTGCAGTAGGCATATTTTATATCTTCTGTTCTGATTGTTGCCTGGGCAGATGAGGGAGAATTTGCTGATGCTGATTCTGTTTCTTCACATTCGATTACGGAATTTTCCTTAAGGTAGTGAAGCATACCCTCGAAAATAACCATAAGTCCCTTACCGCCGGCATCAACAACACCTGCCTGACGAAGTGCGGGAAGCATATCCGTGGTTTTTTCAAGCATTTCGTTACCCTTTTCAACAATATAGGAGAAAAAGGCAATGAAATCTTCCTTCTCTTCGCAAGATACCGCAGCCTCTGAAACGGCACGGATAACTGTTAAAATTGTACCTTCGGTGGGCTTCATAACAGCACGATAAGCACTGTCTGAGCCTTCCTTTAAGCAAAGAGCAAACTCCTCTGCTGAAACCTCGGTTTTGCCTTTGCCTCCCTTTGCGATACCCCTCATAATCTGAGAAAGAATAACGCCCGAATTACCTCTTGCACCTCTTAAGGTGAAAGAAGAAGCACTCTGGGAAACCTTTTCAAAGGTTTCAGCATCATAGGGAATATTAACTGCGGCATTTTTAAATGTCAAAGACATATTTGTGCCCGTATCACCATCGGGAACGGGAAATACGTTAAGGGCGTCAACCGCCGCTTTTTCGTTAAGTAAATTATTTGCTCCGGATTTTATCATTAAGGCAAAAACCGAAGCATTAAGCTTTTCTATCACTTGGTCTGCGCCTCCTTAGTTGCCTGATCTTATGGATTCAACGTGGATAATAACTTCCTTTACGGGGAATCCTGTCATCTGGTTAACCTGATAACGAACATTGTGAATGATGCTTTCTGCAATGGCAGTAATGTTAAGTCCGTACTGTGTTACTATATGCAGATGAATTGTGAGTTCGTTTGATTCGTTTATAAAAACCTTTGCACCTTTTGATGCGGTTTCTCCTCTTAAAAGATTTGCAACACCCTCGGAAGTGGAGCGATGAGCCATGCCCACAACACCATAGCTGCCTGTGGCAACTGTTGCGGCAATACGTGCGATAACAGCTTCGTCAAATATGATGTTGCCGTAAGCGTTTTCTGTTTTTCCTATCATGGAGCACCTCCTGAAATGCATAAAATATTTTATCTATTATATTATACTATATTTTTTTTGTTTTGTAAAGAGAATATATTTGACCTTTTTCTTATTTTATGATATACTGTATTTGTAAATAAAATTCTCAAAAGGAGGGCATTTCATGAAAAACAGAATAATTACCATAAGCAGACAGATCGGAAGTGGCGGAAAATCCGCAGGAAAGGAGCTGGCAAATCTTCTTTCGGTGCCCTTTTACGACCGTGCAATAGTTGATCTTGCGGCAAAGGAAAGCGGTATGGATGCGGCTTTTATCGAAAGCGGAGAGCAGATGATTACATCAAGTATGCTCTTTAATGTGGCAACCATGGGATACGGAGGATATTTTACCGATGCGGGAAATACCCTTACCGATAAAATTTACATGGCGGAAAGCAAGGTAATCCGTGCCATCGCGGAAAAAGGTCCTTGCGTAATCGTTGGTCGTTGTGCAGACTATATCTTAAGAGAATATGACTGCTTTAACGTATTTATGTATGCGCAGAATCCCGTAAGAATTGAAAGAATTATGGAAGAACGCGGCGTTACACAGAAGGAAGCGGAAAAAATCATTAAGATAAGCGACAAGAGAAGAAGTCGTCACTATGAGCATTATACAGGCAGAAGCTGGGGTAAGGCTACAAACTATCACCTTTGCGTTGACGGAGGAGAAACAGGCTACAAATTAGCGGCAGAGGTAATAATGAAGGCGGCAGGCTTAAAGTAATTGACAAAATAAAGTTTTTGTGCTAAACTTACATAAGTTAAATATTATGCAGAGATTTGGAGATGCACTTTGGAAGAGGGCTTACGCCTTCTTCTTAGGTGTGTCTTTTTTTGTGGAAAGGATTTGATAAAATGTACGACGTAGCGATAATAGGGGCAGGTGTAATCGGAACGCTTACCGCAAGAGAGCTTTCGCGCTATAACTTAAAGTGCGTTGTTCTTGAAAAGGAAAACGATGTTGCCATGGGAACCACAAAGGCAAACAGTGCCATTGTTCATGCGGGTTTCGATGCAAAGGAAGGAAGCTTAAAGGCGAGATTTAATGTAAAAGGCTCAAAAATGATGGAAAAGGTGGCATCGGAGCTTGGAGTTAAGTACAAGAAAAACGGCTCTCTGGTTTTAGCCTTTGACGATGAGGATATGAAAACCGTAAAGGAACTTTATGACCGTGGTATAAAAAACGGCGTTGACGGGCTTTTCGTATTAAATCGTGAGGAACTTCTTAAAGTTGAGCCCAATATCGGAGATGAAGCCGTAGGTGCACTTCATGCCACAACAGGGGCAATAATATGTCCTTACGGTCTTGCCATTGCCGCAATGGGTAATGCAATGGATAACGGATGTGATCTTTTGCTTAACTTTTTCGTTAAGGATATAAAAAGAACCGATGAAGGTTTTGAAATTTCTTCGGAAGATGAAACGGTTAAAGCTAAATATTTAGTTAATGCCGCAGGTCTTTTTGCCGACGAATTAAATAAAAATATGGAAGATTCCGACTTTTCAACTCATCCCAGAAAGGGCGAATATTTCGTTATGGATAAGGCGTTGGGTAAGCTTGTTAAAAGCACGGTGTTTGTAACACCTTCTGCCAAGGGTAAGGGGATACTTGTTTCTCCCACGGTTGACGGAAATCTTCTCCTTGGTCCTACTGCTGACGATATAGAGGATAAAACCGATATTGAAACCACCGACGAGGGTGCGGCAAAAATTAAAGCCCAGGCATCTAAAAGCGTTAAGGGAATAGATATGAGGAAGGTTATTACTTCCTTTGCAGGTCTTCGTGCAGTGGGTAATTCCGGGGATTTTAAATTCAGTGCAAAGGACGGCTATGTTGCCGCAATGGGAATTGAATCTCCCGGTCTTTCTGCATCTCCCGCCATTGCGGAATATATAGTAAGTTTATTAAAGGATATGGGACTTTCTTTGGAGGAAAATGAAAACTTTAATCCCATACGTCGCCCTATGGACTTTTTCAAGGAGCTTTCAAATGATGAGAAAAATGCTCTTATAAAGGAAAATCCTTCCTACGGAAGAATTGTATGCCGTTGTGAGGAAATTACCGAGGGTGAAATAATTGATGCAATAAAAATGAATCCCGGAGCAAATGACCTTGACGGAGTAAAAAGAAGAACAAGAAGCGGTATGGGGCGCTGTCAGGGAGGCTTCTGTTCGCCTTCCGTAACGGAGTTTATCGCAAAAGTACGGGGCATTTCTTATGAAAGCATAACAAAAACCGGTGACGGCTCAGAGATTAATTTTGAAAGAACGAAGGGAGGGGACTTTAATGCTTAAAAAGGATGTTCTGGTAATCGGCGGCGGTCCTGCAGGTATGGCGGCAGCTGTTGCGGCTTATGATGCAGGGGCAACCGATGTTATGATTTTGGAGCGTGAAGGCTCTCTCGGAGGAATACTTAAGCAGTGTATCCACAACGGTTTCGGTCTTCATAATTTCAATGAGGAATTGACAGGTCCCGAATATGCAAAGCGTTATAAGGATGAAGTGGAAAAAAGAAACATTCCCTATATGACGGATACTACTGTACTTTCTGTAGGCGAAGATAAGAAAATTACGGCATTGAACTCTGAAAAAGGCGTTGTTGAAATTGAGGCAAAAAGCATAATTCTCTGCATGGGTTGCCGTGAAAGACCGAGAGGTGCTCATTCCATTTCGGGAACAAGACCTGCAGGCGTATTTACCGCAGGTGCGGCACAGAAGTTTGTAAATATAAAGGGCTACCTTCCCGGCCGTGAGGTTGTAATTTTGGGTAGTGGCGACATCGGGCTTATCATGGCAAGAAGAATGACCTTAGAGGGTGCTCATGTTAAGGCGGTTTGCGAGCTTATGCCTTATTCAGGAGGTCTGGCTCGAAACATTGAGCAATGCTTAAATGACTTTGACATTCCCTTAAAGCTTTCTCACACCGTTACAAAGGTACACGGAGAAAAAAGAGTTACCGGGGTAACTATTGCAAAGGTTGACGAAAAAAGATGTCCCATAAAGGAAACTG
This sequence comes from Clostridia bacterium, assembly GCA_045644565.1. GTDB lineage: Bacteria > Bacillota > Clostridia > CAKSNL01 > HGM11501 > HGM11501. The sequence continues at coordinate 16,190 of JAZRHF010000079.1, forward strand.
AGGAATTTATCCCCTGCGATACCCTTCTTCTTTCCGTTGGTCTTATTCCTGAAAACGAGCTTACTCTGTCTGCGGGAATTACACTTGACACCATAACAAATGGTGCCATCGTTGATCAGAGAAGAGAAACTGAAATCGAAGGTATTTTTGCCGCAGGCAACGTGCTTCACGTTCATGATCTTGCGGACTTTGCTTCAAAGGAAGCGGAAACTGCAGGAATCGCCGCAGCAGAATATGTAGGCTCAGGGCTTAAGAAGACCTGCGATATAAAGGTAAAAACCGACGGGAAAGTGCGCTACACCGTGCCTCAGCGAATTACCGACAGAGCGGATGTTAAAATGTATTTCAGAGTGTCGGACGTTTATAAAAATGTTACTTTCAATATATACGACGGCGATGAGGTGATTTTCTCCAAAAAGGCAATTGGTGCGGCACCCGGCGAAATGGAAGAAATTACTTTAAGTGCCGAGGTTGTCGGAAAAATCAAAAATGATGAAATAACCGTCGGACTGGAGGAACGCAAATGAAAAGAGATTTTACCTGTATAGTCTGCCCCAAGGGGTGCCTTATTCACGCCGAATTTGAGGGCAGTAACATAATAAATATTGAAGGTCATACCTGTAAAAGAGGGGTAGCCTATGTAACGGATGAGCTTACCTGCCCGAAGCGTACTCTTACCACAACCGTTGCCACGGTTTCTGATGTTATGGTCCCCGTAAGAACAAATTCAGCTGTTCCGAAGGAGCTTTTATTCAAATGTATGGCTGAAATTAATAAAATAATTCTTGACAAATCCGTAAAAACGGGAGATATTATAATAAAGGATATTTTAGGAACCGGAGCAGATGTAATTGCAACGGGAGAATTAAGCCTTTAATTGATTTTAGGAGATATGGATATGGATTTTTTTGACAGTCCCGTAATTGCGGCGGTGAGAAATGAAGAAGGGTTTGAAAAAGCATTGAAAAGCGGAGTAAGCTGTATATTTTTGTTAAGCTCCGACCTTTTAACCCTTAAGGAAAATATTAAAAAAGCTCACGATTATAAAAAAAGTATCTTTATCCATGTGGATTTTACAGAAGGTCTTGGTAAGGACAAGGTGGGGATGGAGGCTTTGTCACGCTTTCGTGCCGACGGAGTTATTACGACCCGAAGCGGAATTGTAAAGGCGGCAAAGGAAGTGGGGCTTTTAACGGTACAGCGATTTTTTATCGTGGATTCCCACTCTTTCGACACGGCAGTAGAGTCGGTTAAGACAACACATCCCGATATGATAGAGGTTATGCCGGCACTTGTAACAAGAGAAATAAAGCGTCTTCGTGAAACAATAAAAATTCCCGTGATTGCAGGGGGGCTTATCGAAGAAAAAAGCGAAATTTATCAGGCACTTTCCATGGGAGCTTCAGCGGTATCCACGGGAAAGAGTGAACTTTGGGAATAAGGAGATTCTTCGGTCGCAAGCTCCCTCAGAATGACATTCAGAGTGGTGTCATTCGGAACTTCTTCCCACAGTCATTCTGAGCGTAGCGAAGAATCCTGACAAGGTACATACAGAAAAAACACACCCGTCGGGTGTGTTTTTTTCGTCTGTACAAAAGTCTTTTTTTGTGTTATACTTAAATTAGAGGAGTGATTTTTATGGCAATGAGTAAGGATATGACAACCAAGCAAAAAATTGAATACATAAAAGACTACTACAAGTGGCACATAATCATTGCCCTTTTGGTTTTGTTTACAATTATTTTTACGGCGGTTCATTTTTTGACCAAAGAAAAGTATGATATAAGGCTTTTCTATGTGGGAGAGGCGTACTTCGGAAATGAATATCACGATGCTGTGAATTCTCTTTCTGAATTCTGCGACGATGTGACGGAAGACAACGAGGTTAAGCTTCTTTTTGACCAGTTTTGCTATGGCGGACTTAACGACCCTCAGTATCTTACCACAATGACCGCAACATTAGAAAAAATGGTGGCAAAGGAGGACGATGTGTGCATCATCCTTGCTGACGAGGGCAGAGCGAAAATGATAGGTGCTATGTCAAAGCCCTATATCTTAAGTGCTGAATTGTGGGCACAAGGTATAGAGGAAGATAGGCTTATAAAGGTTTCGGAGTTCCCTGTCGGTGTAAACCTTAAGGATAGCTTTTATCTTAAGGAAAAGGGTATTGCCGAGGATATGTATCTGATTTTACTTACAGATGAGGGAAGAAATCCTTTGGTTTACGAAAATGCGAAAAAGGTGGCACTTACCCTTATCAGCGAGAAGGCGGTACGAAGTGAAGAAAATGAAATTTCTTCTGCCATTCTTTCGCATAATTCCGAAAGCTATTTACATGGTGAATGTGTGGCAGAGGGACATATCATCCTTTCTGATAAAACTGAAGAAGGTAAAAGAGTGGTATCAATCCTTGCAAGCTACGGAGAATACGGCTTTGAAAACGGAAATTTTGTAAAGGTGTCGGGTTCAGGTGCAATTCCCGTGAGAATTACCTTTGATAAAGACGGGGCTGTTACGGAGTATCTGGAAGCAGAGGACGGAACAAATTATGTTGAATCCATTAAGCTGATGTACGACGAAGAAACCTATGCCGTTTATGAAGGAAGGGTAAAAAGCGGGGATGCCTATACGCTCTGCCGCAAAGGGGAAGAGCTTTATGCAAGGCGGTATTTAACAAAAATCGGACGTGATGCAAAAATCGGAGAATACGGCGATTTTTCCTATGAGCTTTTAACGGATTTAGGTGTATCCGTTGAGATTTCCAATAAAATGCTTTCCCGAAAAGATGAATTTTCAAATTATTTTCCTTACTATGTGGGAAATGCGGAACATATAATTGACGGCGTGCGCTATGTTTTTGAAACAAGCTACGACGAAGAAAAATCTGAAATTTCCTATATTCAGTATGAATACGGAAAAGAAGAACCCGTAAAGGGAACCTTCTACGATTCCGTTACGGGAGAACTTTTAAGAGAAATATAAAATTTTAATAAGGGAGGGCTAACGGCGCCCTCCCTTATTATATGTAAAAAAATGTTGAAAAAGGGATTTTTCTATGATATAATTATGCCGTTATGCACTTAACGGAGGTGAAAAAGGTGAGTAAAACTAAAATGGCGGTTCTTGCGGCACTTGTTGCTCAGGTTATTTTCGGATTCAGCTTTATGGCAACAAAAATTGCCCTCGGAATATCATCGCCTTTAACGGTAATTGCAAACCGCTACATGGTGGCAACTTTAGCCCTTACTCTGGTTTTGCTGACAGGGAAATTTTCAATTTCCTTAAAGGGTAAAAAAGTCGGCAGAGTTTTGCTTATGTCCCTTTTTCAGCCGGTTTTGTACTTTGTGTTTGAAAGCTACGGAATTGATATGACAACCTCGGCTTTCTCCTCGGTTATGATTGCATTAATTCCCGTGGCATCAATTTTCTGCGGAATGATTATGCTTTCCGAAAAGGCAACCTTTGTTCAATGCGCCTTTACGGTTTTGTCGGTAATAGGCGTAACGGTTGTTGCACTTCAGGGAAAGGCGGAAGGTACTGTTAAATTTATTGGAGTAATTCTTTTGCTCGGCGCAGTTATTTCTTCAACCTTATATAACGCTATGAGCCGTAAAATATCCGGAGAATTTACGGTTTTTGAAAGAACTTATATTCAGACCTTAGTGGGTCTTGTTTCGTTTTTGGTATTGTCTTTAATTGAAAACAGAGCCACGCCCGTAAAAACCGTAATAAGCTTTACAAATGTCCAATATGTGCTTGCGGTTTTGTATCTTGGCGTGGTATCTTCGGTAATTGCCTTTTTACTTCTTAATTTTGCAAATACACATCTTCCGGTAGCGAAAACCACGGCGTTTTCTAACCTTACCACGGTGGTTTCGGTTTTGGCAGGAGCCGTTTTCTTAAAAGAAAAATTGGGAGTTGTTTCCGTAATCGGTATTGTTATGATAATAACAGGCGTATGGGGCGCACAGAAAGGAAAGTTAAAATGAAAATGTCACAGCTTAAGGGAAATATAATGCTGCTTATTGCGGCAATTTTGTGGGGAAGCACCTTTGTTGCTCAAAGTGCGGGAACGGATATCGTTACACCCTTTACATATCTTGCATCCCGTTCATTTATCGGATTCATTGTTTTACTTCCCGTAATTTTTGTAATGGATTCTTTCAAGAAAAAAGCCGGCACCTATGAAAAAATGTCTGCTGTTACAAAGAAAAATCTTTTGACAGGCGGAATCCTTTGCGGTGTTGTTCTTTGCGCCGCATCAGGCTTTCAGCAGTTTGGTATGTATCTTGATGCCTCCGCAGGTGATGCTGGCTTTATTACTGCTCTTTATATCCTTATAGTTCCAGTTGCAGGTCTTTTCTTCGGGAAAAAGGTTGGCTTTAAGGTGTGGATTGGCGTTGCAATGGCACTTTTGGGACTTTATCTTTTAACAGAAAAGTTTTCCTTTAATGCAGGAACTTTTATGGTGTTGATATGTGCCTTCGTTTTCTCTGCTCACATTATGGTAATTGACTATTTTTCTCCCAAGGTTGACGGAGTGCGACTTTCCTGCATTCAGTTTTTAACTGTGGGAATTTTGGCAAGTATTCTTATGTTTATATTTGAAGAGCCCTCAATTTCTGCGATAATTTCTGCGGCTGTTCCTATTCTTTATGCGGGCGTTATGTCCTCGGGAATTGCCTACACACTTCAGATTTTGGGTCAGAAGCACACAGATCCTACCGTTGCATCAATGATTATGAGTCTGGAATCTGTTTTCGCTCTTATATCAGGTATGCTCATTCAGCCGGACGCAAATCCTGCGAAGCCCATTAAGCTTATCGGATGCGGAATAATTTTTGCATCAATTATAATTGCACAGCTTCCGGACAGGAGGGCTAAAAAATGATTGATTTGATTTTATGGGACATTGACGGCACTCTGATGGATTTTAAGGCGTCTGAAAAAAAGGCGATTCGTGCGGCATTTGCCGATTTCGGCATTGAAATTACAGACGAGCAAATAGCGCTCTATTCCGAAATTAACGACAAGTGCTGGAAAATGTATGAAAAAGGCGAGATTGAAAGAAAAGATGTTTTCACCCGCCGTTTTTACGAGCTTTTTGAGATAACACACTTTTCCTGCGATGTTGAAAAATTAAACGACGTTTACCTTACTTATCTTGGAGAAAAGTATGTGCTTTATCCCGACTCTGTTCCCGTTCTTTCTTCCCTTAAGGGCAAGGTGAGACAGTACATTGTGACAAACGGCCACGTTAAGCCGCAGACAATGAAAATTAAGGATTCGGGACTTTTTGATATAGTGGACGGAGTATTTATATCCGATGCGGTTGGATGTCCCAAGCCCGAAAAGGCATATTTTGACTATTGCTTCGAAAAAATAGGAAACGTTGACAAGAAGAAAACAATTATTATCGGGGATTCCCTTTCAAGTGATATGAGGGGCGGTAACAATGCAGGCATCATCACCTGCTGGTTTAATCCCGAAGGGCTTGAAAACAAAACCGATATAAAAATTGATTTTGAAATAAAGTCCATTAAGGAAATTTTTGAAATTCTGGAGAAAAACATATGATACGGAAAGCGGAATTAAAGGATATAAAGGCGGTTGCCGAAATTTATGAGGATATAATTACCCTTGAAGAGGCGGGAAAATATACGACCTGCTGGGTAAGAGGAGTTTACCCCACGGAAAAAACGGCGCTTAATGCATTGTCTGAAGGAACTCTTTATGTTCTGGAGGAAGACGGCGTGGTTTTAGGCTCCGCTATCATAAATCAAAAGGAAGCCGACGGCTATGACAGGGCGGCGTGGAAGGTTTCGGCGACAATGGAAGAATCGCTGGTAATTCACACCCTTTCCATATCGCCGAAGGCTACCCATAAGGGCTATGGTGAAGCGTTTATTCATTTTTATGAGGAATTGGGCAAGGAAAGAGGTCTTAAGGCATTAAGGCTTGACACCAATGAGAAAAACATAAAGTCACGACCCTTTTATAAAAGTCTGGGATATCAAGAAGTGGATATTGTAAAAAGCGACTTCAACGGCGTAGGCATCGTGAATCTGGTTTGCATTGAAAAAGAGATAAAATAAAGGATTCCGCATCCAAAGGATGCGCAATCTTTTTTAATACTGGAGTTTTTTAGCAATGGTTCTTGCAATTATTGCACCTAAAGGCATAACCACCATGGCAATTCCGAGGGGAACGATTATGGTATCAATGCTGCTCTCCGTAATAAGCAAAGGAGAGAAGGGATAGCCCCAGATTAATGGAGCAAGCATCATGATGCCAAGCTTCAAGCCTCTTTGAAGGAAGAAATAACCTATTAAACCTATAAAGGGGAGGGCAGAATAAATCATCATTCCGCGAAAAATATTGTTAAGCTCCTTTTTACCTGTAAGAAAGGCAATGTAAAACCATAAAACAGAGTATAAAATACTCATAATCTGGTCGAAAACACTGATGTTAAGAGCAAAATCGGGAGCAAGTCGGTTAGTCGTTCCCACCATGAAATTTGAAAGGGTGATCTGATAGCCCTTTTGGGATGCATTGAGTCCGAAGCAAAGGGCGATAAAAATTAATAAAAGAACGATTCCTGTTGTTTTTAATGTTGATATAATTGCTTTTTTCATAATTTCCTCCGTTAGTCAAGCTTCAAATCTTTTAAGGCGTCGGCTAATGTATTTGAAGCGAAGTTTTCCGATTTCTGCTTTTGCATAAAGCGGGCAACTTCTTTTTTATTCATTGAGTTTCTGGCATCTGCAAGCTTCTGATTGAAGGATGCAAACTTTTCCTTGAAACCGCAGCTGCAAACGTAAATTTTCTTTTCGCCTTCGCCGAAGGTATTAAGCTTTTTGTGACATTCGGGGCATCTTGCATTTGTTACACGGAGAAGGTTTTCTCTGTATCCGCATTCTCTGTCACGGCAAACTAAGCTCTTTCCGTGTTTGCCGGAAACTTCGAGCAGTGGCTCACCGCAGTTGGGACAACGCTTATTTGTCTGATTTTCGTGGTGATAAGTTGCATCGGATGAAATAACCCCCGAAACCAGTGCCGTGGCATATTTTTTCATTTCTTCGATGTACTTCTTATCACTTAAGGCTCCCTTTGAAATATCACCTAAATTGCTTTCCCATTTAGCCGTAAGCTCGGGGGATTTCAAATCCTCGGGAACGATTTTTATAAGTTCCATGCCTTTTTGTGTGGGGAAAATTGACTGACCCTGCTTTTCCACATAGCCGGTATTAAATATCTTTTCAATTATGTCGGCTCTTGTGGCAGGTGTGCCGAGACCGCCGGAGGATTCCACGATTTTGGAAAGCTCCTTATCAGAAAGCATACTTCCGGGATGCTCCATTGCATTAAGAAGCGTTGCTTCGGTATAGCGGGCGGGAGCCTTGGTTTTGCCCGAAACAAGACTTACCTTTTTAACGTCAAAGCTGTCTCCTGCCTTTAATGAGGGAAGGCGCTGATCGGATTCTTCCTCGTCGTCATCTTCTTCTGTTGCGGTGTAAATTGCCTTGAATCCTGCTTCCTTTACGGCAGAACCCTTGGCAACGAATTTTTCGCCCTCAATTTCAGCTTCGATGTTCATTGCTACGGAAACCGCATCAGGCATAAGCGCTGCTAAAAATCTTGTAACAACTAAAGTGTAGATATGAAGCTCGTCGCTTTCTAAAACCGTTAAATCCACAAACTGCTCTGTGGGGATTATTGCGTGATGGTCAGAAACCTTGGAATCGTCCACAAAACGCTTGGTGGGTTTTATTCCGTTTTTAATTACAAGCTTACCCATATCACGGAAGCGGTCAACGGATACCGACTTAACTCTGTCCATTAATGAGGGTACGATATCTGAACTCAAATGTTTTGAATCGGTTCTGGGATAGGTTAAAAGCTTATGAACCTCGTATAATCTCTGCATCAGATTGAGAGTTTTCTTTGCGCTGTAACCGTATTTTTTATTGGCGTCAACCTGAAGGGATGTAAGGTCATACAAAAGGGGAGGCTGCTCCTTCTTTTCCTTTTGCTCCACTTTTTTAATTATGGCTTTTTTGCCAACAAGCTTTTTTGTAAGCTCTTCTGCAAACTCCTTGTCAAAGGTTCTTGCCAAATTATCCTTGTTTCTCCAATGGAGATTGAAAACGTTAAGAGAAGCCGTTACGGAATAATATTCCTTTGGAACGAATTTCCTTATTTCTTCTTCTCGGTTAACAATCATAGCGAGGGTGGGGGTCTGCACTCTGCCTGCTGAAAGCTGGGCGTTGTGTTTGCAGGTTAATGCTCGTGTTACGTTAAGCCCCACAATCCAGTCCGCTTCTGCTCTCGATACGGCGCTTTTGAAAAGATTATCGTATTCCGAGGCATCCTTAAGGTTTGCAAATCCGTCTTTAATAGCTTTATCCGTCTGAGATGAAATCCAAAGACGCTTACAGGGCTTTTTGCAGCCTGATTTAAGTAAAATCCAGCGGGCAACAAGCTCACCCTCACGTCCTGCATCCGTTGCAATTACAATATCTGTTACCGCATCGCTCTTTAAGAGTGCGGAAACAATTTTATACTGCTTTGAAGTTTCTTTAATTACTTCAAGCTTCATTTTATCGGGAAGGATGGGAAGGGTTTCAAGAGACCATTTCTTATACTCATCACCGTATTTTTCAGGATCGCAAAGAGTAACTAAGTGTCCCAGTGCCCATGTGACGATATATTTTGCACCTTCGATGCATCCGTCTTTTTTTATTTTACAGTCAAGCACTCTTGCAAGCTCTCTGCCCACTGAAGGCTTTTCCGCCAAAACCAATGTTTTGCCCATATAATTCACTCCTTAATAAAGAGAGTATAGCATAAATTCAGGGATATGTCAAAGAAAAAAGGCATTGCCGCGGCAATGCCTTTTTCTTATTTTGTTAAAATCATAAATCCTTTTCCCTTAAGTGTTACATCTCCTGTTACCTTTTCGCCTGTAAGTACATCGGTAAAGTTGCCGTTTAAGGTGAGAGTTTGTTCTTCTGTTCCCGATATATTCATAACGAAGAAATATTCCTCGCCATCGCCCTCTCTCTTTGTGATGCGGATAAATTCGTCTCCTGTAATTTCAGAAAGGGGCGTAACGCCACAGGAAGCCAATGTTTCGGGGAGAAAATCAGAAAGGAAGTCAAGTCCCGGATTAAAGCCTACATAATAAGCTTTTCCCTTGCCGTAATTTTTTGTAAGAACGGCGGGGGAGCCTTCCAAAATGTCCGACTTAAAGGTCATAAGTGTTTTTGCATCGTCGGGAATGATTAATTCCGCGTGAAGATTTACGGGATATTCCTTATCGCCTACTACAACAGCGTTTGGAGTGGGTGCACCCTGACCGTAATAGTCAACCTCGTCCACACGGAGACCGAAAAGCTCACGAAGTCCTGCACCGGGAATACCGCCTATATAATTTAAGTCGTTTTCGTTGGCATCTGCCGCAAGGCAGGTGGAAATAAGCGTGCCACCCTCTACTACAAACTTTTTCAGCTTATCTGCAATTTCTTCCGTCATAATATAGGGAAGGGGGAGGCAAATTGCCTTATACTTTGAAAAGTCCATATCATAGGAAATAATGTCAACGGGGATATTTTTATTCCACATGGAATAAAAAAGATTTTTTGTGAGTGCTAAATATCCGTTGGTGTCCTGGGGGGCAAAGCTTGCAAGACCGCTGTCAAGTGCCCATTGCGTTTTATAGTCATAAACTACTGCTACTTTTGAATCAATGCCCGTTCCTATTACACCGTCAAGCTTTTCTAACATTTCCCCGGTTGTTTTTACCATTTGGAAAACTCTGTTGTCGCTTTTTCCGTAGTGGTCAACCACCGCACCGTGGTTTTTCTCATATGCACCTCTGCCCTTACGCCACTGGAAATACTGAATGGTGTCCGCACCGTGGGCGATGAAATCCACCGCTTCAAAAAGCTGTTCTTCGGCGGTTTTTACCTTGTGGTATACAACAGAACCTAAATTGATACCGGGAGCAGATTCCATTACCATAAAGGGCTGACCTTCCTTTATGCCACGGCAGAAGGTTGTATGGTAAGCACAATATTTAGCGTAAAGTGTAAAATTGCCGCTCCATCTGGGATAAAGGTCAATGGAATGAACGTCTAAAACCTTACCCATTTTGAAATGGTCAAAGCCGATGTGATCGGGCATACAGTTGGTGGTAACGGGACGGTCGGAGTATTTTTTTATAGCATCTTTTTCGTGGGCGGTAAAGTCTATAATCTGCTCGGAGCAAAATTCCTTCCAGGCAAGGTTTAAGCCTAAAACGCAGGTGTCGCCCAAAGGACCGGTTGCAGCAGAGCCTGTAACTGTGGCATTGCGGGGAGGCTCAATTTCATCAAAGCCTGAAAAGCGGTGGCTCCAGAATCTTGTCCAGTATTCGTGATTTAATTTTTCTATGTCGTTGTCAAACTTTTTCCGAAGGAAATCCCTGAACTTTTCTGCACACTTGTCGCAGTAGCATCTGCCGTTAAGCTCGTTTGAAATGTGCCAAGCAACAACGGCAGGATGTTTTCCGTAGCGTTCGGATAATTTCTCGTCAATTATTCTTACCTTCTCACGGTAAACGGGAGATGAGAAGCAATGGTTGTGGCGCTGTCCGAATTTATTGCGGACAAGGGTTTCATTAACTCTCAAAACCTCGGGATATTTGTCGGAAAGCCATTTGGGGCGTGCGGCGCTTGGGGTTGCAAGGACAACTCTTCCGCCTGCCTTATATATTTTATCAATTATTGTATCAAGCCATGAAAAATCGAATACTCCTTCTTCCTTTTCGATTTCTGCCCAGGAGAAGATGCCCACGGTAAATTCATTGGTATGGGCTTCTTTCATTAACACCATATCTTCATCCCATATTTCGGGAGTAGCAATCCATTGCTCGGGGTTATAGTCTCCGCCATGGAGAAAATGAGGGAAGTCTTTAGAAATGGGAGGATATTTTTTCATGGTTGTACATCCTTTCTTAAGTCAATGTAATATAGGGCTTGCAGCAAGATGACTACATATTTAGTTGTCATTCTGAACGCAGTGAAGAATCTCAAAAAATCAATAGATTCTTCGTCGCAAACTCCTCAGAATGACACCAAATATTATAAATCTGCATTTTGCTGCAAGCCCTTATTATATTTATTAGAAGTTGCCTGTTACATCCTCAAATACAAAATCTTCTCTTGCATCGGGGAAGAAGCTGTCAACGGTTACGTTATCCATAACGAGGTTTTCAACGTGACGGAAGTAAATTCCCTTTGCAGGAAGAATGTTTCCATAGCTGTTGATTTCGGGATAGGGACCGCACTCGGTGGGAACTTCCTTGGAGTATTCCTTAACACCGCCGTTTACCTTTAAGTGAACGTTACGGAGTGTAAGATTCTTGATGGGCTTGCCGGGAAGACCGCACATATTGTTGGAGAACTGCCAGGGAGTGTCCTGTCCGTTATACTTGAAGTCAATGGTGTTGTTCTTATTGTTTCTCGGGTCGAAAATCCAGGGATACTGGAACCATTCCTGACTCTGGAAGAAGTTATAGTATGCAGGAACGATGTCATAAGGAACATAAGGACCGTCTGCTGTGATGTTTTCGAAGATGATGTTTCTGATTTCGCCGATTTCTCTTCCTTCGGGACCTCTCATTCTCTTACCCAAGTGAACGAATAAAAGTCCGTTAGTGTTAACCATTTCAACGTTTCTTACTGTAATACCGTCGATAATTGCACCGTCAACGCTTTCGATGGAGATACCGGAAATTCTGGAATCGTAAATGTAGATACCGTTGATGTCGATATCCTCAAAGCCACCGTTGGTTTCTGTACCGAACTTGATTGCGGAGCAGCGACTCTTTAACTTACAGTCTCTTATTCTTATATCCTTACAGATATCAATGCGGTTTAATGTGTAGGAGGACTTAAATACGATGGCGTCGTCGCCTGCTTCAATATCGCAGTCGTAAATGTCCACGTTTTTGCAGTTGTCGGGAGAAATACCGTCGATGTAAACCTTCATCTTGATGCCGTGGATATCAACGTCGTTACAGCCTGCAAAATAAATTGCAAGGTCTGTTGCGTACTTTATTTCAAAGTCTGCAAGAACTACATTGTTACATTCCTTAAGAGAAATGGGCTTGGGACCACGGTGTACGATTTTTCTTACGTCGTCTTCGTCCCATACAGAACGCATATCAATTGTTGCCTGACCGGTTATGGAAATATTGTTAACGCCGATACCTACAAACATTCCGAGGTGGAAATAGGTGTGAGACTGGTCCTGATAAATGGGGAAATCAATTTCCTCCTGCTGTGCAAAATCGTAGAAGTTAAGGCTTCCTAAAATGAAAGTGCCTTTTTCAAATTTAATATGCACGTTGTCCTTTAAAAATACTGTTGCAAGTACATAAATTCCCTTGGGGAAATAAACTGTACCGCCACCCTGTGCATTAGCCTCGTCAACTGCCTTCTGAATTGCGGGAGAATCTAAAGTTAAGCCGTCGGCTTTTGCGCCGAAATCAAGTACATTAAATATTTTCTTCATAATTTTTCCTCCTTAATGATGTTGAGTTTATTTTAGTATAAACAGAAGGAAAAGTCAATGAGTAAAGGAATATTGTGCGAAAATTAGGAAACATAATATAAAAAGCCTCTGTTTTCCGATTGACAGATAAAATTAAAAGTTATATAATGAAGAAAATAAATAGGGGGAATTGATATGAGAACATACTTATTGCCCGAAGAAGGCAATTTTTATAAAGGAAACCTTCACACTCACACAAATGTATCCGACGGTACCATGAGCCCTGAAGATGTGAAAAAAATGTATAAGGATGCAGGCTACAGCGTTGTTGCATTTACCGACCACGACATTGTGGCACCTCAGAATCATCTGACCGACGATGAGTTCCTTGCCATAACGGGAATGGAAAACTATATAAATACACCCATTATAAGAAGGAAGGATTGGGACTTTAACTTTATGCAGACATACCATCTTTGCTTTCTCGCAAAGGATCCCGATAATGTGGTTTGTCCCGCATTTGCAGAGCAGTATGTTGAAAGAGCCCACAGCCTTGCCTATATGACAGAAGATATGAAAAAGTATGGCTATGACAGGGAGTACAGCCAGGCTTTTGTCAATAAGATAATAAAGGAAGCCAACGAAGCAGGCTTTTTGGTTACATACAATCATCCCGCGTGGTCTCTTCAGAACTATAAGGACTATGGCGAGCTTGAAGGCTTATGGGGCGTTGAAGTATATAACACAGCAGGGGCAAGAGGATTTTTCCCCGATAACAATCAGGCATTTGTCGATATGATTATGGAAGGGAAAAATGTATTTCCCGTTGCGGCAGATGACTCCCATACTTTAAATTCCGCACTTGGCGGTCACGTATGGATAAAGGCGGAAAAATTGGAGTATAAAACCATAATGGATGCTCTTGAACGTGGAGACTTCTATGCTTCAACGGGTCCCGAAATAACAGAGCTTTTTGTTGAAAATGAATGTCTCTTTGTAAAAACCAAGGGGGCAGAGGCGATATACTTGAATACCGAGTGTCGCTTTGGTTCCATAGTTAAGGGCAAAGACGAGGTAGGATTTAATCTCAAGGATTATCTTACAGTTCTCCGTGCTGATGACTGTCAGGATCCCTTCCGTCCCTTTGTAAGAGTGACGGTAAGAGACAAAGACGGCGGTATGGCACAGACAAGGGCGTACTTCTTAGATGAAATAGGGTTACTTTAAGATGTAAAAAGGGTGCAGATAAAATCTGCACCCTTTATTATTTGATTTTTATCGGACAGCACCTGAATTAGTCACCGAAGCAGATGTCCATGTTCTTTGCAATCTTAACAAGTTCACCTTCGGGATCAACGGGCTTGAAGTTGCCGTGGATATCGTCGGAAGGAATAACTATTTCAAGGGGAACTGCAACCATTTCGTTGTCACGAAGAGCAACCATGTGCTTTTCGTTTCCGTTCATAAGAAGGTCAATTGCAGCACTTCCGTAACGTGTGCAAAGAATTCTGTCGGAAGCAGAAGTCATACCGCCTCTCTGAACGTGGGAAAGAGCGGAAGCTCTGCACTCAACGTCGATGATGTCTTCGCTTATTGCATAGCCGTTTTCGTCACGATCGGAATTGAGCATAGCTTCAATTGTGGAAGCTATAACCTTACCGATACCGCCGAGCTTAACTCCGTCGGGAGAAAAGTCCTGTGTGATAGCAGTAACAGCGTTTCCATCGGGAGCGGGAGCGCCTTCTGCAACAACTACGATGGAGTATTTCTTATCGCTAAGAAGAGCCTTCTTAACTCTGTCCTTAATCTTTACGATATCATAGGGGATTTCGGGAATGATAATAGCATCAGCACCGCTTGCGATACCTGTGTGAAGTGCGATGTGACCTGCGTCACGTCCCATAACTTCAAATACCATTACACGGTGATGGCTTCTTCCTGTTGTCTTTAAGCAGTCAACAGCTTCAACGTTCTGATTGATTGCTGTATCAAAACCGAAAGTCTGATCTGTGGAGTTTAAGTCGTTATCAATTGTCTTGGGAACGCCCATAACTCTTACACCCATTCTGGAATAGTCACGGCCGGATGTAAGTGTTCCGTCGCCGCCAACGATTACGAGAGCGTCAATTCCTGCCTTCTTGATGTTTTCAACTGCAACGTGAGACATATCGTCATAGATGGGCTTTCCGTCTTCTCCCTTGATGATACCGTTCTTGTCACGTCTGGGATACTTGAAAAGATTGTCCTTGTTGGAGTTGTAAAGAATTGTACCACCGTCGCCGATGATTTCATCAACGGTGTCGATTGTTAAGGGAACCATCTGGCTTTCGCCGAGATAAAGTCCTCTGTAACAGTTCTTTATACCAACACATTCAAGTCCGGATTTGTTTATTGCTGTGTATACAACGGCACGGATAACAGCGTTAAGTCCGCAACAGTCGCCACCGCCGGTCATAATACCGATTTTTTTAATTTCACTCATTTTGTTTCCTCCGAAATAATTACTTTTAAAATTATGTTATTATATATTACTACAAAAACAGACAGATTGCAAGATTTTTCACAATCTTTTGATATAAATTGTTAGTATTGACAAAAGGGGATGGATAAGAAGTGGTCGCTTTTGTGCATAATGTCGCTAAAAGCAAGTCTGATGACACGGCTTTTTTAATATTATGTGAAATTTTGTGTATCAGGTTGCTTTTTTTCAATATATTTGGTATAATCTGTTTAACAAAAAGAAGGGAGCATGTTTATTATGCCTTTATTTTCAAATAATTATGACACCCCGGGTCCCGGAGTTCCCGAAGATGAGGTGCAAAAGCCCGGGATACTTCGCTACTTTATAGTAATAGGAAGGCATTTCTGGGATTTGGGAATTTTGAATTTTGTATATTTCTTTGCAAGCATTCCTGCCATTGTGGCTTATTTCTTTGTATCGGGCTTAGCTCTGCCTGAGTCCATATCGGAAATATCCGGCATCCTTGCCATATGGCTCGGGCTAATGCTGCCGGCATTTTTGGGTAACGGTCCCATTCGTGTGGGAATATGCTACGTGCTCAGAAATTATTCAAGGGAAGTTCACGCCTTTATGTGGAGTGATATGTGGGACTATACCAAGAAGTTTTGGAAAAGAGGTATGAGTTTCATCCTTATTAATATAGCATTTGTTTTTGTCATCTGTCTGGACATCAGATTTTACTTTGAAATGGCAAGAAGCGGAGACTTCTTTGGGCTCATGTCCATCTATCTTGCGATTTTTATCTTCCTTATATATATGGTGTTCAATTCTTACTTCTTTATGCTCACCGTTACATTTGAATTCGGAGTTAAGGAGACAATTAAAAAAGCGTTCGCTCTTACCATGGGAAAAATCTTCCAGAATCTTGCCTGTCTCATTGCAGGGCTTGTAATAGCGTATGGAATTCTGTGGCTTATGTTTACATGGCCTGTTATGTCATTCCTTCTTTTGCTTATGGGATATACATTTATAATGCTGCTTCTTGATATGAACAGCTTCTCTGTTGTTAAGAAATATATGGTTAAAGAAGAGGAAAACGGTGAAGAATAAGCCGTAAATAGACCAACAGTTTAAAATGCACAAACGCCGTCCCGTAAAGGGGCGGCGTTTTGTAGAATAATTTGTCAAAAAAGGTGTTGTCAAATTGTGGGCCGTGTGTTAAAATAGCATCTGTTGCGAGTGAGCGACAAGGGCTTGAAAAAATAATTTGAAAAAAATTAAAAAAGTGCTT
>JAZRHF010000080.1:0-1980 GCA_045644565.1 Clostridia bacterium
GGGACAGCCACCTGAGCTATCAGGGGCTGTCCTTTGCTTTTATAGGCTTTGATGAGCTTACTCATTTTACCCGGGAGGAATATGAATATCTGATATCACGTAACCGTGCCGATGGCGAGGGGGTGCGGGTTTATATACGAGCCACGGCAAACCCGGGCGGTATTGGCCATGGTTGGGTTAAGGAACGGTTCATAACTGCCGCACCACCAAACACAACAATATATTTCAAAAGTCAGGTCCGTCTTCCCGACGGAAGGAATAAGGAAGTTGAAAGAACCAGGGTATTTATTCCCTCATCTGTGTTTGACAACGAGGCGCTTTTATCCAACGACCCCAACTACCTTGCAAATCTTGCATCATTGCCTGAGGCGCAAAAAAATGCACTTTTGTATGGGGATTGGGATACGTTTTCCGGGCAGGTATTTACTGAGTGGAAGAACCATCCCGAAAATGAGGACAGACGGAACACCCATGTTATCCGACCGTTCGTAATACCACGGCACTGGAAAAGGTACAGGAGCTTTGACTATGGGTATACAAGGCCTTTTGCAGTGCAGTGGTGGGCGGTGGACGAGCAGGGTGTGTGCTATCTGTATCGCCAGCTTTACGGCTGTACGGATCAGCCAAACACAGGGGTGCGTATGGAGCCTTCGGCGATTGCAAAAATGATAAAGGAAATCGAAGACTCGGAGGAGAGAGGGAACCGGATAATCGGCATTGCAGACCCTGCAATCTGGGACGAGAGCCGGGGTAAGGCGGGAACTATCATAAATCTTTTTGAAGAACAGGGAGTGTTTTTCGAAAAAGGTGATCATAAACGAATCCCCGGCAAAATGCAGGTGCATCACAGGCTTGCATTTGATGAAAACGGGTATCCTGCTATGTATGTGTTTGATACCTGTCGTGAGTTTATACGCACATTCCCTGCCCTTGTGTATGACAAAAATGTTCCCGAAGACATCGACACTGATTGTGAGGACCATGACTATGATGCAATGAGGTATTTTCTGATGAGAAATCCCATTGCGTCAAGAGGCTTGCCCGAAAAGAAATTTGAGGGCGTTAATGTTTATTATAAATAAATTCTTTTTGTGAATTTATTTATAATAACAAATGGAAAATGGAAAATGGAAAGTTGATGTAAAGAAAAACATAGTTTTTCTTCCTTAATTTTAAATTTTCAATTTTCAATTATCAATTTAATTATAAGGAGAATTTTATTATGGCAACAGAAACAAAGAAAACTACAAAGAGCGTTGAGGAAAGAAGAAGACTCAACAACAAGAAGTATCAGGAATATATGAACGAAAAGGTAGCGGTTAACATTCCCCTAGGCGGAGAAAAAATCGGCACCACAACAACTGCATCATGTGACGGGAGAGTGTATGAAATAAAGCTCGGTGAAACTGTTCAGGTTCCCAGAAAGCTTGCAGAGGTTATCAATCGCAGTATTGACGGGAATATTGAGGTTCAGAAGAAGATGGAAAAAGCGGCTGCCGGAGCAAAAGAAATCGGTGAATACTAATTTCTGAGCCTTAGAACGGATGTGAAAATATGAAACTAAAAAATATGTATGCTTCAAATGAAAAAGCTGTTTTAAACAATTTTTTAGGAATAAACCGCCGCATCCGCACATCTGCCGGGGAGTTTTCCGATATGGAAAACCTCTCCCACAGAGAATACCCTTGCATATGCTCTTTAAAGACTCCCCAAGACATAGAATATGACCTTCCGGAGGGTGTTGAAGCGGTTAAAATGATTATTCCAAAGAGACTGGACGGACCGGTTACAGGTTTTTCGGGTATTGTGCGAAACCCCGGCGGAGAATACGGGATTTACATAAACGGCGTTTCAAAAAGAAGTGACATAAAAGAATTTACCGATGCAGTGGATTACAACGGTTCTATTATTGTAATGCCTGAGCTTAAAGGATTTAACTATGTTACGAAATCGGGTGTTGGGCATATTGATCCTGCTTCC
>JAZRHF010000081.1:0-5703 GCA_045644565.1 Clostridia bacterium
ATCCATATTATAACATAGGAAAAAAGTGATTTCAATATGAAATTGTTGCTATTACACTTGGACAAAGTTGCAATTTTTAATCTCAAATGTAAGAAAAAGCCTCAGGGATTTTTCCCTGAGGCTTTGGTTGTATCAAATTATTCTGTTATCGATGTTATTATAATCGTCTGTGTTTCTCCGTCCCAGGCAACATTGTAGCCGAGCTGTTCGGAAACAAATCTTACGGGGATGAATGTTCTTGAATCCTTGATAACAGGATAGTTAAGAAGTGTATATCTTATCTCTCCGTATCTCGGGTCGTCTGCATATACAAGCTTGTTCCATATCTGAAGAGTAAGCTTTAAGTTACCCTTTGTGATATGAACTTTTTCTTTTGCTGCTTCCCAGCCGATTTCAGCGCCCATTTCTTCGAGTAATCCACGAAGAGGAATAAGTGTTGAGCCGTTTACGATATAAGGAGCAACGTCAATAGTCTTTTCGTAGCTTTCTTCGCCCTTTGTAACCTTAATTGTGTTGGAGCCGATTTTAAGCTCATACTTTTCAACCAAGCCTGCACCGGATGCATCACGGTCAGCCTTTGTCTGATAGAATACAAGTTCAGCACAGGAAATTCTCTGGGCATTAAATTCAACGAATTCAATCTCAAGATATCTTGCAGTAGCGGGAACCTCGAAGTTGTGAACATATGTATCTGTGCTCTTTTCTCCTAAATCTATTCCCTCTTCGATGATATCCCAGTTTCCACCGTCAACACTGCCCCAAATATTTATTTTAAACCAATAGCCGTGGCAGTCAGCTGACTGTCTGGGGGTATAGTCAAATCTTGAGAAGGTCTGCACCTCTCCTAAATCTATTTTAAGTGTAGGAGGAATAGTTCCGTTAGGAACATGATCTGTCTGCCAGAAGCTTGTTGAGTTTCCGTCAAAAATATTGTTTACGTGATTGTTAGCCCAGTGCAGATAATCACATTCAGCTCTCATATTGGAGGCGTTTAATTTATAAAGTCTGTTTGCATCTTCATTAGCTTTGAATTCATCATAGGCTACTTTATTAAAGTTTGCGTTTTCAGTAAGAAGATAAAATTCAGACAAGGTACCATAGCCGCCTGCCGTAACAGTAATTTCAAGCTTAACCTTTTTAACAAGAATGTTTGATGCGAAAAGAATTTCCTTTTCTACCCCTGTGTTTTCAAACTCATAATCTTCATAAATGCAGTAAAATTCGCCGTCGTCAGAATCTGTAACAAGAATGTCTGTTGTCAAAATTCTGCCGTTAGAGTTATCTTTTCTGGGAGCAAGGATTATACCCGAAATGTACTTTGCTTCGGGAAGTGTTACTTCAAGGAAGTAAGGAGGATTGTCATGACCTGTTACCGTTGCACCCTCGTGAGTGTAATGAGAGTGCCAGTAGGTATCAATTTTGCCATCGAAAATTTTGTTTACGCAGCTACCCATTTCAGAGTTTACAGTTGCACTCCAGCCTGTTCTGTCAAGCGTGGGAGTTCCGTTAGATGCTGTCTTTGCATCTTCCGCCTTTACTTCTTCCTTCTTTTCAGCAGGCTTTGTTTCAACGTTTGTAGTAGTACCGGACTGCTCTTTATAAGCGTCTCCGTTTTCAATCTTTTTGCCGCTTCCGCCTGTAAAGAAGTTAATTTCAGCACAGGTACCATAGCCTGAAATTGTTGTAACAGTTTCAATTTTAATAGCCTTCATTGCGGTATTGCCCCAGGAAGCTTCGGAGGGTTTATAATCTGCTGCAGGGCCTGCTTTATAATCAAATGTACCTTCGTAAATTTTGGTAAATGTGGTGCCATCGGCAGATGCATAGATGTTGTACGTTGTAATTGTACCCGATGCATTATCTGTTCTGGGGGTGTATCTCCAACCGGAAACCTCTAAGGTTTCACCGAAATCAACGGTTATTGTGTGAGGTCCTTCCGTCTTGGATGCAACCTTGCCGTCTTCAACTGTATATAAAGTGTGCCAATAAGATGAGGGATTTCCGTCAAAAGCAAGAGTTGCCTTGTTGTTTCCGAAATGTGAACTTTCGGTAATAGTCCAGGATGAGCTTTTGGAAATTAATGTTCCGATTTCGCCGGATGTTACTTCTTCTTTCTTTTCCTCAGGCTTGGAAGTTTCTTCACCCTTATAAACTTCGCCGTTTTCAATTTTTGTTCCGCTTGTGCCTGTCAAAAAATCAATTTCAGCACAGGTTCCGTATCCGGAAATTGTTGCAGTAGCTTCTATTTTTATAGCTCTCATTGAAACGTTACCCCAGGAAGCCTCGGAAGGCTTAAAATCCTTTGCAGGACCTGCGTATTCGAATGCACCTTCGTATATTTTCTTAAAGGTTTCACCGTCTTCGGATGCATAAATATTATACACCTTAATTGTTCCGTTGGAGTTGTCTGTTCTGGGGGTGTATCTCCAACCGGAAATTTCCAATGTTTCACCGAAGTCAACGGTTATTGTGTGGGGACATTCAACCTTGGATGCCACCTGACCATCTACAACTGTATATGAGCTATGCCAAAAAGATGCAGGATTTTCGTCAAAGCAAAATGTTGCTTTGTGGTTACCGAAATGCGAGCTTTCGGTAACAGACCAGGATGAATTATAAGGAATTTCACTGCCTGCGGCAAAGGATGATACTGTGCAAAGAGAAATTACCATTGCCAGAGTCATTAATATTGCAAATATTTTTTTCATCATTACCGCCTCCTTTAATTAAGATGTGAAAGTACGGCATTTACTGTGTTTAAGTCGGGAGCGTTTTCTCCTACTGTGTATACGCCGTTACCTAAATTCTGTACATTCCAGCCATAGCAATCTGCTATGAGAGAAATAGGTGCCCAAACCATTCCGTCCTTTGCAATTACGGGAGCAGACATAGTTTTAACGGAACCGTCAACTCTTACCTCAAGAGAATCAAGAGCAGATACTGTCCAGATATGTTCTGCAATTGCCTGTTCATCCTCTGTCAAAGTAATGTGATGTGTGAAGAATACGTTATAGTTGGGATCATACTCAACCTTTGCCTTACCGTAGCCCATAATTTCTTTAAATACATCGGAAGGAACATAGAGCGTTCCGTTCATTTCAAATGCACGAATTCTTGTATCCTTTTCGTAAATATCCATCTTTGCGCCTGAAACTATCATATTTTCTGCACCGGCTTTAAGGATGGATGTGCCGGAAAGAGCTGCTCTTTCGCTTGCAGAAAGTGCTGTCTGCTGAATTTCTGTGAAGAGATAGTTAAATCTTCCGTAAGGAGCGGTCGAACCGTCAACATAGAATCTTAAAATATCGCCGTTATGTTCCACAGAGTCTGTCCACTTAAATTCAAAGTCAACTGTTCCGGTTTCGGAAAGTACGCTTCTCGGAATTACTACCATATAGTTATTTCCGTTAACCTTTGTTGCAGCAGTTCCTGCATTTTCCCATGCCCAGGCATTTGTTGTTGCCTTGGAAATTACGCCCTTGCCTTCAACATTTACGGCAAAGTCATAACCTTCCCAGCCTGTTGCACGGTTTCTGTCTGTGTTGATGTAAAGGTTCATAAAGCCCTTTGAGTTTTCATTTACAGCTTCTTTTGTTGTTGCAAGGAAGTAGAAGTTTTCAGCATCATAAGAAACCTTTGCAGAAAGTATTGCATTGGCAACAGTTGTTGTATAGTGAATTTTTTCACCTGTTGCAGGATCGATTGCACCGTATGAGTCACGCTCATAACTCTGGTCGAAGTTAAGGAATTCGGGACCAACACCTTCCCACTGTGCCATATCGCCTGCTATATCAATTGTCTTTGCACCTTCAGCAACGGGAGCGGGACGAACACCCTTATACTTTCTTATAAAGTCTGTCATAAGGAGATAATAATCATCCTTCAAAGGACCGTTGTTAGGTTCAAAGTCACGGCTGTTTTCGGGATCATAAAGGTCAACGAAAACATTTCCTTTGTGGTTCTGATACATTGCATATCTTGAAGAGTTCCATTCGTTCCAACCGTCTATCATAATGAACTCAGGATCGGTGGAAAGCGCAAGTCCCCCCTGTTCACGGAAGAAATATGCCTTTCTCATTCCGTCAACAGAATAGTCTTCACCGAAGGCTTCGGAATAACCTCTGCCCTTTGCATAAGGATCGGAGAATACGCCTGTTGTTCCTGCATTAACGGTAGACTGGTTAATACCGGTACCTACAACCATATAGCCTACTCTTCCGGTTTCTTTATTTACCATTCTCTTAACCTGGGGATAGTTTTCAAGCCACATCCAGTAATCAGGCTGATCGTGACGACCTCTGTAACCGTTTACCCGGAAGGTGAAAAATTCTTTTATTTCCTCAAAAAGCGCAGCTTCATCGGGATCTTTTGTATCTTGGAATTTATATCCCGAGTAAAGCATAGGCTTTCCATCCATATGGAACCAAATGTCGGAATAGTCTTCTTTAACAAAATTGTGAAGGTAAATTTCCTGAAGTGCGCGTGTATTTAATTCGGGATTATCACCGAGAGAAAACATACCGGTGATTCCGGGAACGTCAACACCGTCTTTTTTAGCATCACGGAATGCCTTTGCTATTGCATCTACCGCCCCGGGGAAGTTATTGGCCTGGTTTGAATAGTCAAAGAAAAGAGCGTCAACACCTGCTGCCGCAAACATTTCAGCGTGCTTTCTGTATACCCAATAATCGTAGGAATCATAAAATCCTAAAAGAGGCTCGCCCCAATAGTAAGTAGCGCCGGGATCCCAAGCCGGATGGTTATAATCATCCTTTGAGCCGGGGTTGTTTTTAATTAACTCCTCGATAACAATTGCAGGCTTCGTTCTTCTTCCGAACCAATTCCAGTAGATAAGACCAAATTCTCTCTTGCCTTCCTTTACGGGACCTGCTTCTTCATAGTCTGCTACCTTTCTGCCGAAATCGTCAACCGCAACCCATGTGTCCTGATAAAAATCCTTAATAAAGCTATCGGGAACCTGATTTGCCTTGTTGTCGTAGGTATATTCATTCTTTGAAAGAATAACATTTTTAACGGTGATTTCTATATCTATCTGCCAGCCGTATGTCCCTTTGAAATAAAGGTCATGTGTTCCGTGTACCGTATCAATTGCAGTAAAGATAATTTCATTATCATACTCTTTTTCAACGGTTATGTAACCTATTGTCATTCCGGATGTAGGATCATCTATTTTAACGGCAAAGGTTTCACCATTGTTACCGCCTGAAATTGTGCTTTTCACCTGTAATCCGATAGATTTTACTCCGGTAAGGTCAACATCCTTAAAACCGAAATAATCACCTCTTAATATAGCGTACACTCCATCTCCGTTTATGTTAGCACCGGAGTTAAGCGTTGCATTTTTTGCTTCAAGCGTAATGTCGCCATCTGCAAACGCGATTGTTGCCATCGACATAAGCATAATTAATGTCAAAAGCAATGATACAATCTTTTTCATATTTATTTCCTCCTTTTATGTTAATAAACTGATTATACCATATTCCGTGACACAACGATAGTAAAATATGTCCGAAAACGAGTAAATTTGTCCGAGTCAATTAAAGAGCTTCAAACATATCAGCAAGGCGTCTTGCAGAATCGCTTAAGTTTTTTATTCCTTCTTCAATATTTTCAGCATTGTATGCCTTCAAATATGAGTCACATTCAAGAGTGAAATATCCGTCGTAGTTTATTTCTTTAAGT
>JAZRHF010000082.1:0-3835 GCA_045644565.1 Clostridia bacterium
AGTGAAAAAAAGAGAATTGTAAAAACTGTTGGCGATGAAATTCCAAAATCATTTGTAGTTTATAAAGATAAAAAAGAAGAAAGTGTATATATAACACAGATATCATCTCAAACTCTTTTAAAAAGAGCGGAAAGGAATGACGAATTTGGAACAGAAAAATAATGTTTATGACGAAAATCAAATACAGGTGTTAGAAGGTCTTGAGGCAGTAAGAACACGCCCCGGTATGTACATAGGGTCAACCTCGTCAAGGGGTCTTCATCATCTTGTGTATGAAATCGTTGACAATAGTATAGATGAGGCTCTTGCAGGATTTTGTAGTGAGATAAGTGTTACTTTAAACAGTGACAATTCTGTAACGGTTAAGGATAACGGCCGCGGAATTCCTCACGGAATTCACCCTAAAATGGGGATAAGCACGATAGACGTTATTTTTACTGTTCTCCACGCAGGCGGAAAATTCGGCGGCGGAGGATATAAGGTATCAGGAGGACTTCACGGCGTTGGTGCAAGCGTTGTTAATGCACTTTCTAAAAAGCTTGAAGTTGAAGTTCACGACGGCGAAAATATCTGGAGACAAAGTTATAAAAGAGGTGTTCCCGACGGAGAGGTAAAAAAAGACGGAACAACAAATGTAACGGGAACAAAAATCACCTTCTGGGCAGATGAAGAAATTTTTGAAGAAACAATTTACGATTATAGTATTTTATTAAAAAGACTTCGTGAACAGGCATTTTTAAATGGCGGAATAAAAATAGTATTTAAAGATGACAGAGAAGAAAAAAGAGAAGAAATTCTTCATTATGAAGGCGGTATAAAGAACTTTGTATCATATCTTTTAAATGATAAAAAGCAAAGAAAAGATACAATTGAAGAAATACACAGCGATATAATTTATGTAAGTGGCGAAAAGAACGGAAGCATGGCAGAAATTGCCCTTGGTTGGAATAACGGATATGACGAGGTTATAGAATCATTTGCAAATAACATTTCAACTACTGAGGGTGGAACGCACGAAACAGGCTTTAAATCAGCACTTACAAAGGTTCTTGTAGAGTACGGAAAAAAATATAAAATAATAAAAGATAACGAGGAATTAACTGGTGAAGATGCAAGAGAAGGATTGATTGCAGTTATTTCTGTTAAGTTAGAGGAGCCTCAGTTCGAAGGACAGACAAAAACAAAGCTTGGAAACAGTGAAATGCGTTCCCTTGTTGAAAATATGGTTAAGGAAAAGCTTGCAGATTTCCTTGAGGAAAATCCAAACGTGGGAAGAGCTATAATTGAAAAGGCACTTATGGCGTCACGTGCAAGACTTGCCGCAAGAAGAGCAAGAGAAGCAACAAGAAAAACACCGCTTGGTTCAAGTACGCTCCCCGGTAAGCTTACAGACTGTATTGTAAAAGACCCCTCAAAGACGGAAATATATATTGTCGAGGGTGACAGTGCGGGCGGAAGTGCCAAAAACGGAAGAGACAGTAAGTATCAGGCAATACTTCCGTTATGGGGAAAAATGCTCAACGTAGAAAAAGCGCGCGAAGATAAGGTTTACGGAAATGATAAGCTTACCCCCGTTATACAGGCGCTTGGAACAGGTATAGGAACAGAGTTTAATATAGAAAAATTAAGATACGACAAAGTAATTATTATGGCCGATGCCGACGTTGACGGTGCGCATATACAAACGCTTTTATTAACATTCTTTTTCAGATTTATGCGTGAGCTTGTAGAAGAGGGTCACGTATATCTTGCAAAGCCGCCTCTTTATAAAATTTCAAGAGGAAAAAGAAGTCAGGTTGCTTTCAGTGATGAGGAAAGAGATAGAATAAGTGAAGAATTTAAAGGCGGAGATGTTAACGCAAAGGTAGATATAAGCCGCTATAAAGGTCTTGGTGAAATGAATCCTGAAGAGCTTTGGGAAACAACCATGGACCCAAAAAACAGAGTTCTTCTTAAAGTTACGATTGAAGATGCAGAGAGTGCGAGTAATATATTCAGTATTCTTATGGGTGACGAGGTTGAACCGAGAAGAGAATTTATCGAAGAGAATGCACAGTATGTAACAAATCTTGATGTATAAAAATTTCGAAAAAGAAGTTTTGCAAGCAAAACATTCTCTTTCGAGTAAAGGTCTTACGCTCGCGCGCCGCTCACCGCGGCAGACCTTTATAGGAGTTAAAATCGAGGTGCATGCCCTCGATTTTAACAGATTTTATTGTTAAGGGGTGTCCCCTTAACAATCCCCAAAGGGAGAAAACCTTTTAGATGAAAGGAAAAAAATAAAGATGGCTAAACATAAAAAATATGAGGATTCACATTTTGAAGAATACTTTGACACCCAGACTATTGTAGATGTTGATATAGAAAAAAGAATGAAAGAGGCATTTATAGATTACGCTATGAGCGTAATTGTAAGCCGTGCGCTTCCTGATGTACGCGATGGACTTAAGCCTGTACACAGAAGAATTTTATATTCTATGTACGAGGAAAATTTAACATCAGACAAGCCTTTCTTTAAATCTGCAACGACAGTCGGTAATGTTATCGGTAGATACCATCCCCATGGCGATGCTTCAGTTTATGATGCAATGGTAAGACTTGCGCAGGATTTCTCCATGCGTTACCCGCTTGTTGACGGTCACGGTAACTTTGGTAGTATTGACGGTGACCCGCCTGCTGCATACCGTTATACAGAGGCAAGAATGAGCAAGCTTTCAAATGTTCTTTTGGAAAACATTGAAAAGGACACTGTTGATTTTGCGCCAAACTTTGATGAAAAGAGAAAAGAGCCAACAATTCTTCCTACAAGAATACCCACGCTTTTAGTAAACGGAAGCTCGGGTATAGCTGTAGGTATGGCTACAAATATACCTCCGCATAACCTTACGGAGGTACTTAACGGTGCAATTGCGCAGATAGATAATCCGGATATAACTGTTGAAGAGCTTATGGAATACATACAGGGACCGGACTTTCCAACAAGCGCTACAATTATAGGCAGAAGCGGAATTCGCAGTGCATATAATACAGGACGCGGAAAAATCATAATTCGCGCGAAAGCAGAAATACAAGAGCATAAAGACGGAACATCGTCAATTATTGTTACAGAGCTTCCATATCAGGTAAACAAGAAAATGCTTGTTGAATCTATTGCAAATCTTGTAAAAGAGAAGAAAATAGAGGGATTATCTGATATTGACGACCATTCTTCTGACCGTGTGGGAATAAGACTTGAAATATTCCTTAAGAGAGATGCAAACCCGCAGGTTGTATTAAATCAGCTTTATAAATATACAAGACTTCAGGACAGCTTCAGTGTAAATCTTCTTGCAATTCATGACGGAAAGCCTAGAACAATGGGACTTAAAGAGGTTCTTAGCCACTTTATAACATTCCAGGAAGAAATAGTTACAAGAAGAACAAGATTTGACCTTAAAAAAGCGGAAGCAAGAATGCACATTCTTGAAGGATTAAAGATTGCTCTTTCAAATATTGACAGAATTATTGAGGTTATAAGAAATTCTTACGATGATGCTAAAGAAAATCTTATGAAGGAATTTTCACTGTCTGAAATTCAGGCACAAAGCGTTCTTGATATGCGCCTTGCTCAACTTCAAAAGCTTAATGGAGAAAAGATTGAGGAAGAATACAGTGAACTTACCGAAAAAGCAAATCAATACAGGGCGCTTCTTTCAGACAAATCACTTCTTTCTCAGCAGATAAAAGAAGAGCTTGCTGAAATCAGGGACAAATTCGGTGACGAAAGAAAAACAAATATTGAAAACGTGATGACAGAAATTGATATAGAAGACCTTATTGAAGAAGAGGAAAGCGT
>JAZRHF010000083.1:0-2777 GCA_045644565.1 Clostridia bacterium
TTCCTTTGCAATGTCAGACGCCTTCATTCTTGCATTTTTCTTAAGGCAGGATAAAATCGCATAGTCCGATTTATCAACTAACTTTTCCATTATATCACACACCTAATCCGTAATCAAATCTGTGCTGGGTAAATCTGTTTACGGCACTTCCCGTCATTTTGATTTCAATTTTGTTTACGCCCTTTTTAAGATAAGGTGTCAGATAAAATTCGTGCTCGTTCCAAAGGCTGAAGCCACAGAGGTTTGCATTTACAAAGCATTCCGCCATTTCCTCTCCCGTTATCTTAAGATAAATATTTTCGGTTTCGGAAAGTGTGATTTCGGCTTCGTAGGTTTTAACAAACTTTTCTTCATCATCCGAAACCAAAGTAAATTCGGGATTTACATAAACCTTGGAAGGCTCTTCAAAGCTCTTTGCTTCACTTTCAGCATCAACAATAATAGTGATGCTTTCACGGCGACGAAGATTTAAGTTAAACTCTGTTTTATCGCCCTTTACTTCGGAGCTTATTTCCTTAACTGTTCCCTTCCAGAAATCCATTGCAATAAGCTGACCCTTAAGAGAAACAGCTGCCTTTGTATTTATTTCTTCTTCCCCTTCGTTTGTAAGGAAGAATACGTCAACGCCGTCCTTGATAATGTGGCTCACTCTTAAGTCTTTAGCAGGATTTTCAAGATAAACTTCTCTTTCCTTGATGTCTTCAATACTATTTATCTGCTTAAGAGCAGGAAGAACGCCGCGAACATCGCAAAATGCATATTCATAGCGGTTTTCTCCGATTGTCAAAACGCCGTCCTTCACATTTTCCTCTGTTATGAAGGATTCGGGAACATAGTTGAATTCCACCTGATTTTCATAGAAAGGAATAACCTCTTCAATGGGCATCATACGGTTTTGGCAGGGAACGCAAATTTTCGTAGCGTTTGCAGAATCCGTCATAAGGCAGGAAATTCTCTTTATGTATGTTGCGATGGTGTTAAAATGGGGCCACCAGATATTGTTGGGACCTACATCCGGGGGACGCTCGTCCTTTCTTCTTTCTGTTACGCTGTAATAGAAAGCGTGAGGAATAAAGAAGTTTACACCTCTTACACCAAGCCAGTCGGTGTACCACTTAAGGTCACCGCCGTTAAAGTTCCAGGGAATGTTATCCTTGCAGCAAGCGCCATAGCACTCGTTGGAGTTTCTTCTTCTACCCATTACTCTTGCAGCATCGGAAGAGCACTTACCCTGTGCAGATTCCACTCCGCCTGAAAAACCGCCCTTTTCGGGTGCAATCCATCTTAAAACGATGTCCTGACCGGGAATGTGGAAATACTTTTCACATTCGATGTCGTTACCCTTATGGGGATGACCCATCAAAGCGATACCGTGATTTTCACACCACTGGGAAAGGCTCTTATAATATGTGTCATTTTCGCGCTCAAAAAGTGCCTTTTTGTAAATTTCAATTGTTTCGTTTTCTTCGCCTGTGTAAAGACCTTCAAGGTCTGAAAGCTTTCCGCCAAGACCTTCAATTACCTTTTCAAAATCCCATGTCCAGGGGAAGCATCCTCTTCTTGCTCCTCTTCCGAGTGAAGAAGGCTCGTCGGTGAAGAAGCCTATTATTGTATTTCCGAAATATTTTTTAACTTCTGCATAATAGCGTTCATGAGTAAGCTCGATAAACTTATTTACGGAATCCTGATTAAGAAGGTCTGCAGCCAAAGGCGCGCCGGGCTGACCGTCGTCCTCACCGAAGTGAATACCTCTAATCTTGCCCTTACTTTCAACCTGCATTATGTACTTTCCGCTTTCGGTTTTACAGATAAGCTTGCCTTCGTCCATATTGTCAGCAAGGATTATTGCCTGGGAAGCAAACTTAGGATTTGATGCCACAACAAGACCGTGAGCGCTTCCCGAAGGATACATTGCCTCATCGTATAAAATAACCTTCATATCAAGGCGTGCGGCATTTTCAACCGCAACCTTCATAAAGTGCATAAATTTGTCTGATAAATACTGGATTGATTCCGGCACACCGATTCTGGGATGAAGAACAACACCGTGAACACCGTGAGCATTAAAGTCTGTAAGCTGACGGATAATTTCTTCATCGGTGAAATCGTCATTCAAAAACCAGAAAGGCATGGGAGAAAACTCTCTTTCGGGAGTTTTCAATTTTTCTATAAGAGCATATGCCTTATTCATAACTATCCCTCCTGAAGTTGTAATTCACCGATGATTATACTATATTTTGCAGTTTTAGTCAATAAAAAAGCCCCACTTTTTAGAAAAAAGTGAGGCTTTTTCTTATTCTTTGCCGATTAAGTTTCTCTTAATCTTGTTGGAAGAATTCTTAACAAATTCCTTATCTCTGATCTTAACCTTCGCAATCTGCTTATATCTGGGATAATCTTTGAATGTTTCGTTGATGTCCTTCATAAGACGAGCTTCGATGTTTTCTTCTGCCATTGCCTTAACTAAATCTTCATCAAGGAAAACTTCTGCCTGGAGTGCATCTTCCTGACCGTTTTCGTCTTCTATTGCGTAAACAACAACTTCCTTAACATAGTCAAGGTTACCAATCTGTTCTTCAAGCTCTTCTGGATAGATGTTTTTACCGTTGGTTAAAACAATCATATTCTTTTTACGTCCTGTAATCTTAAGTCTTCCTTCGGGGTCAAGCATGCCGTAGTCGCCTGTTGCAAACCAGCCGTCCTTAAGTGCTTCGGCAGTAAGGTCAGGGCGCTTGTAATAGCCGAGCATTACGTTGTCACCCTTAACACAGATTTCA
>JAZRHF010000084.1:0-4230 GCA_045644565.1 Clostridia bacterium
TTTTCATACCCTGACATTTCTGAAACGATTTTAACCGTGTAATACCCTGTTTCCAAAAGCTTTTTCGCCCTTTCAAAGCGAAGTTGTTTAAGATATGAGGCAGGGGATAAACCCATATGTTTTGAAAAAAGCATCCGCAGATATGCTTCGCTTATATTAAGCTTGTCTGCAAGAAGAGATACGGAAAAAGAAGAATCGGCAAAGCTTTTCTCCATTATGTCTCTCACCTTTAATAAAATATGGGGAAGGTTTTCCGTGCTTTTTGAAAGGAATAAATTGAGTATTTCATAAATTACGGAAAGGCAGGCAAAGTGGGCTTTTTCGCCACCTTTAGCATAAAGGCTGTATGCTTTTTTAAAAAGCTCCTCCGCAATCTTTACATCCTTCGGTGTAAGGGCGGTAAGATCTGGAAAAAGGTCTTTATCAACCTTGAAATGTATGGCTATGATTTCATCATATGTATCGCTTTCCTGGCTGTAGAAAATGTTTTCGGGAACATATAATATATCTTTTTCCGAAACGTGAACGGTTTTTCCGTTGCGGTAAAAAACGGCGTTACCTTTTGTTCTGAAGCTTAAAACCGAAAAGTCTCTGGGAGACGTAAAAAAAGCTTCTTTTTTGCGCTTGTTTATAAAAACGCCTAAAAAAGAGTTTATATAAATATCCATAAGCTTCACCTTTCGTAAAATGAAATATATATACATAATATCACGGTAAAACCGATTCGTCAAGTTGCGAAATTCAAACCTTTGTTGCGATATAAGGGGTTGAAAAATGCTTGTTATTGTAATAAAATTTAAGTATAACAATGAAAGGGTGATTTTTATGAACAGTATGATTATTTATCAGCTTTCCTTCCGCGCAATGACTCCCGAGGGAACAATAAATGCGGCGGCAAAAATGCTTCCTTACATAAAAAGCCTTGGTGTGACCTGGGTTTACATTGCTCCCGTGTGGAAGGCAGACGATTCAATGGATGAATCATCCTGGAGCCCGAGACAGAGAGCATCGGGTTGCGGAAACCCGAAAAACCCCTATAAAATGGTGGACTACTTCAATGTTGATGAAGAATACGGCACAAACGAAGATCTTATGAACTTCGTGACAGAAGCACATAAAATCGGTCTTAAAGTAATGTTTGACCTTGTATATCTTCATTGCGGTGTAAATGCGGTATTTTTGAAAGATCATCCCGACTGGATAATAAGAAACGAAGACGGAACGCCCTTGATAGGCGAGGGCTGGCCCTTTGCAAGAATAAATTATGATAATTTCGATGTGAGAGAATATCTCTACACAAACATGGAAACCTTCGTAAGAGACTACGGATGCGACGGATTCCGTTGCGACGTTGGCGATGTTATCTGCATGGACTTCTGGGCGGAAGCGAGAAAGAGAGTTCACGCCATAAATAAAAATGTAATCTTACTTGACGAGGGTGTAAAGCCTGAATATGTTCATAGCGGTGTGTTTGACCTCCAGTACAGATGCCTTGCTTTCCCATTCGGAAATAAGGGATGGCTTAATATCTTAAATGCGGAAAACAAAACAGAAGCATTTAAAAGAGCGGCGGATTCTTTTGAAAAGTCAGGTTGTAAGCACATCAATCTCTTTGAAAATCACGACTTTGCATCGGATTCTAAATTGGAAAGACTTGAAAATATCTTAACACCGGAGCAGGTTGAAAGCTGCTATTTCATAGTTTACACCGTTCCCGGCGTACCCTTTATCTGGAACGGAAACGAAATTGCAGATAAGGCAGAGCAGTGTATGTTCTCAAACCGTTTTTACGGAAAGCGAATCGGCATAAACTGGGCAAACGCCCTTCGTGAAGAAGGTATTGAGCGAATGGAATACATCGAAGAGCTTAATGCAATGAGAAAAGATTATCCCATGCTCTTTGATGCCGAGCTTAAAATTATAAGTCCCAAGAAGAGCAGTTTAATCGTATTTGAGAGAACAAAGGGCGATAAGAAAATTTTGGTACTTGTAAACCTTTCCGATAAAAAGACAAAGTATGAAAGAGCTTGGATGGAATTTGCAACCGAAATTGCCGGAAGAAGATACGAATTTTCGGGCAAAAAAGCGGTGCTTGACGGCTTCGGTTTCGTAGCACTTGAAATAAAGAGATAAAGGGGTGATTTTTATGAACAGTATGATTATTTATCAGCTTTCCTTCCGTGCAATGACTCCCGAGGGAACAATAAATGCGGCGGCAAAAATGCTTCACTACATAAAAAGCCTTGGTGTAACCTGGGTTTATATCGCACCTGTATGGAAGTCGGACGATTCTATGGATGAATCCTCATGGAGCCCCAGACAGAGAGCATCCGGCTGCGGAAACCCCAAAAATCCCTATAAGATGATTGACTACTTTAATGTAGACGAGGAATATGGCACAAACGAGGACTTAATGAACTTTGTTAAAGAAGCACACAAAATCGGTCTTAAAGTAATGTTTGACCTTGTTTATCTCCACTGCGGTGTAAATGCCGTGTTTCTTGCCGACCATCCCGACTGGATAATAAGAAATGAGGACGGCACGCCCTTAATCGGCGAAGGCTGGCCCTTTGCAAGAATAAACTATGATAATTACGATGTAAGAGAATATCTCTACACCAATATGGAAACCTTTGTGCGAGACTACGGATGTGACGGGTTCCGCTGCGATGTGGGCGATGTTATCTGTATGGATTTCTGGGCAGAGGGAAGAAAGAGAGTTCACGCCATAAACAAAAACGTCATTTTCCTTGACGAGGGAATGAAGCCCGACTATGTGACAAGCGGAGTTTTCGACCTTCAGTACAGATGCCTTGCCTTCGGAGGCAGAGGCTGGAAGAAGCTTATGGAAGCCGAAAACAAAACCGAGGAATTTAAGATAAACGAGGCATATTCGGCAAAGGCAGGATACAGACACTTGAATATGTATGAAAATCACGACTTTGCATCCGATGCGAAGCTTGAACGCCTTGAAGTTGTATTTAAGCCCGAGCAGACCGAGTGTTGCTATTTCCTTATGTATACCGTTCCCGGAGTTCCCTTTATCTGGAACGGAAACGAAATTGCAGATAAGGCAGAGCAGTGTATGTTCTCAAACCGTTTCTACGGAAAGCGCATAGGCATCAACTGGTCCAATGCTCTCCGCGAAGAGGGTATTGAGCGAATGGAATATATCGAAGAGCTTAACGCCATGAGAAAAGACTATCCCATGCTCTTTGATGGAGATTTGAAAATTACAAGCCCCAACAAGAGTAGTCTTATAGCCTTTGAAAGAACAAAGGGAGACAAGAAAATTCTGGTACTTGTAAACCTTTCCGATAAAAAGGCGAAGTATGAAAGAGTCTGGATGGAATTTGCTACGGAAATTGCCGGAAGAAGATATGAATTTGAAGGAAAGAAAGCCGTGCTTGAAGGCTATGGATTTTTAGCCCTTGAAATAAAGAGATAAATAAAAAATAGACTGTGCTTACGAGAATCGTTCATAAGGACAGAAAGAGGTTGAACAATTTGTTCGACCTCTTTTATGATTTCTATTGACTTTTATTATCAAAAATGATATCATTATATCAAGATATAATGATATCATTTTTCGGAGGTGTTTTTTTGAAAAAAGAAAATAAAGCATTTCGAACAAAACAAGTTCAATTTCGAATGGACCCCAAAATATTCAATAAACTAAAAGCTACCATTGTATATGATGAACAAATGCATAGTATGGCGGACTTGTTTAACGAAGCTGCAAAGAACTATTTAAAAGAAAAGGGTGTGAGAGTAGATGGCTAAAAAAGAAGTGAAAACAGATTTATGGGTATGGGAGCTTTTGAAACAAGCGGACATCAGCATGGATGCACAAGGCAGCACCATACTTGAAATAGATACCGCACTCAAAACAGCCTCCAAAAAAGGCACGGGACGAGTAGGCTTTCCCGAATATGTGGGCGTGGTTAAAGACTACTTGCTTGTTATCGAGGACAAAGCGGACTTGTCAAAGCATAT
Organism: Clostridia bacterium; assembly: GCA_045644565.1. Classification (GTDB taxonomy): domain Bacteria; phylum Bacillota; class Clostridia; order CAKSNL01; family HGM11501; genus HGM11501. The sequence goes on from JAZRHF010000084.1 coordinate 3,997, forward strand.
CAAGCTCGACGACGGCGGCGTTATTAGTCAGGAAGTGCAAGCCGTAACCGACTACGCTGTTAATGGTGCGGTTTTCTATGGCAAGCACCTTGCAGAGCATACAAGCTACAAGAAGATAATAGCCTTCGGTGTTTCAGGCGACGAGAAAAAACACAAGATTTCACCCGTGTATATAGACGAAACAGAGTTTTACAGAGAATTACCGGAAGTTGAGTCTTTTATTTCCTTTAACGA
>JAZRHF010000085.1:0-8015 GCA_045644565.1 Clostridia bacterium
GCTCTTTTTCCAAAAAGCTTTCCTACTTTTTTACCTAAAACCGCTCCTATAAAAGAGCAACCAAAGGCAACAACTCCGATTATTGCAGAAGCCATTACTTTTCCGCATCCCTCTTTAGCCATTATACAAAAGCTTAAGCCAACAGCGAGTGCATCTATACTTGTGGCAATTGCCTGAAGGGTAAGTTCCCAAAAACCAAGTTTTTCCTTAGCTTCACCTTCGCCCTCTTCCTCGTTTTTCAGAGATTCAATAATCATTCTTATACCAAGGAATGACAAAATTCCACAGGCAAGGAAGGGTGCCATAACTCCCACAAAGGAAGCAACTCCCTCTCCCACTGCATAGCCCAAAAGAGGCATTATAAACTGAAATCCTCCGAAGAAAACGGCCATTAAAAGAGCATCTTTAATTCTGCAGTTACGAAGCCTTATTCCGTTTGTAACAGACACAGTCATAGCATCTATCGCAAGAACAAAAGCAACCGATATAACTTCTATATAACTCATTACTCAATTCCCCCGAGATATTCCAAGGCCGCTTCAAGCTGTCTGTCAACCTCTTCGTACTGTTTATCGTATTCGATATTATTAAGATAAGCAATAAAATCAAAATTCACCAAAGGGTCTGTCCCCATGTTATTATAAGCCTTAAATGTTCTTACGGCATTCATTGTTTCTTCATCAAAGTTCTCATCGGCTTCTTCCATATAACCCAAAACACAGAGCCTCTGTTCTATGGCAAGTACACCTTTTCCTATTGAACCTACATTAAATTCGGTTTCAAAATCAAGTGCTTCAAATGCTTCTTCTCTAAGCTGTCTGTAGGAGTTTTTAATCTCGAAATCGGGATTTATTTTATCCGAAGCCACATCCTGCTTTCCTGCAGTGTAATACTTTGCCACGGTAAGCTTTATTCCGCCTCCGTTGGCAAGCTCCCTTGTAGTCTGAACAGTGCCTTTTCCATAGCTTGTTTCACCAAAAAGCACTCCGACCTTGGTGTCCTGAAGTCCTCCGGATAAAAATTCCGCTCCGCTTGCGGTGTTTCCGTTAATCAATACCGCAAGAGAATATTTCGGATTCTTATTTTCGGAATAATAGGTTTCCATTTTTGCAGGATCCTTATAATCAACATATCCTACAGGTCCTTCGGGCATAAACATCTCACAAATATTTACCGTGGAAGTTATGTGTCCTCCGGGATTATCTCTTAAATCAAGAACTATTTTTTTTATTCCGAGTTCATCAACTTTACCTAATGCTTCTTTCATAAAAACATCGGAATTTACGGAAAGGATACTCAATCCTATGTACGCAGTTTCTTCATCAAGAATTTTAAGTGTAACGGGATTAGTTTCAACATTTGCCCTTACAATATCAAAATAAAGTGTTTCGTTTTCTCCCAAACGCTTTATTCCGATATTTACTGTCGTTCCCGCTTCTCCCCTTGTATATTGAGTTGCCTCTGAAACGGTCATCCCGGCTATACTTAATCCGTCCACGGAAACTATAGTATCGTACTTCTTAAGCCCTGCTTTTTCTGCAGGAGAAAAAGGAAGTACTTCCACAATTACAGAACCTTCCTTGCCCTTTACAACACTTGCTCCGATTCCGCAAAGGCTCGCATTCACATCGCCCAAAAAGGCATTGAATTCCTCCTCCGTGAAATATACAGAGTAGTCATCCAAACCATCAAACATTGCTTTAAGGACATTATCTATATTTGTATCTCCCGTTGAAAGCATATATTCAAGTGCCCTGTTTTTAAGCTGAATCGAGGTTATTCCGAATTTATAATTCTGCTCTGCATACATGGATATATGATTTACGATATCAAAGTAATTCGTCTCTTCCCCATGAACGGGTACAATCAAAGACAAAATTAAAACAAAAGAAAGTATTAATGCTCTTAAAATTTTACGCAATTTCTGTTCCTCCGTTTGAAGCCTTGAGAAAAAACTTTTCCCGGCATATTAAAGTTCCTATTAGATTATAACATTTCATTAAGCCTTAGTCAATCAAAAAGCATTTTTTATAATATTTACCTCTTTTGCCAAAAGCTTTCCTTTTTCATTGGCTTCCCCCACTATTTCAACAACATCGAATCTGCAAGGTCCGTCATACTCTGTTTTTTTCATATAGAGTAAAGCAGTTTTTCGTAAATGCTCCTGTTTCATGCATCCCACATATTCCGAGGGTCTTCCGAACTCCGTACTTTTACGGAGTTTAACCTCGATAAATACAAGATATTCCCCGTCCTTTGCGATTATATCTATTTCTCCGCCACGGATGGTGAAATTTCTTTCAACTATTTTGTATTTGTTTTTCTTAAGTATCTTTACGGCGTAGTCTTCGCCGATATTTCCTATTTTTCTCATTTCAGTATATTTTTAAGGAAGGACAAGCGATGTATGGGGCTGGGTCCAAACTCTCTTATAAGCTCGGAATGGCGTTTTGTACCATAGCCCTTATGCCCCGAAAACTCATACTCAGGATATTTTTCCGCCATTTCTTCCATATATCTGTCCCTCGAAACCTTAGCAAGAATAGATGCCGCCGCAATGGACATGGATAAAGAATCCCCTTTAATTACAGGTTCGTTTTCTATTTCAAGCTTTCTTATATGCTGATTTCCGTCAACCATAACAAAATCAGGAGTAACCGAGAGCCCTTCTATAGCCCTTCTCATGGCAAGAAATGTGGCGTTTAATATATCAAGTTCTTCGATTTCAGCCACAGTCGCAACGCCAACTGCATAGCTTTTAGCTTTTTCCTTTATTTCCTCGAAAAGCAAATCTCTTTTCTTTGGAGATATTTTTTTAGAATCGTTAAGTCCTTCTATAATTGTTCCGGGCTCAAAAATTACCGCAGCGGCATAAACGTCACCTGCCAAAGGCCCTCTTCCAGCTTCGTCAACACCTGCAATTATTTTATATCCTCTGTCATAAAAACCTTTTTCAAATTCCACCATGGCAGAAAGTCTTTCTCTTTCCGCTTCTTTCATCAAAATTCCCCTCCCGGTAATTCAAGAGTAACTTTTCCGATGAGTCCGCCCCTGAATTCGTCCATTATAACATTTGCGGCACGCTCGGTATTAATTTCTCCGCCTGAAACCACAAATCCTCTCTTTCGTCCGATAAGCTCTGTTATTTCATAGCCTTCAAGTTCTGAAAAGTTTTCTATTTTATACCTTGCTTTAAGATTTTCAGGATAATTGTCCCTCATAAATGCAAGGAAAAAGTGACAAAGCTCTTCTATATCCAATATATCGTCCTTAATCGCACCTGTATAGGCTAAACGCTTTGCAACTTCCTCATCTTCAAATTTAGGCCAAAGAACACCGGGGGTGTCCAAAAGTTCAAATCCTTCGGCAATTCTCACCCATTGTTTTGTCCTCGTTACACCGGGACGGTCAGCAACCTCAGTTGCCGCCTTCTTGGAAAATCGGTTTATAAAAGAAGATTTACCCACGTTGGGAACCCCTACAATCATGAGTTTTATTGAACGGTTTACTATTCCTTTTGCCTTATCTCGCTCCGTTTTTTCCTGCATCATTTCTTTTATTTTAGGATAAATCTGATTTATTCCGTTACCCGTAGACGCACTTATGAAAAGTACATCATTGCCCAAAGCTTCTTTCCACTTTTTGTTAGCTTCGGGATCTGCCATATCAGCTTTATTTAATAAAGTCAGAATTTTCTTTCCTTCACAAAGCTTTGCTATTTCGGGATTACGGCTTGATAAGGGGATTCTTGCGTCAAGAAGTTCTAAAACCACGTCAACAAATTTCAAATTGTCAGTAATAAGTCTTCTGGTTTTCGCCATATGCCCCGGAAACCACTGTATGTTCATAAAACCGCTCCTTTCTCCTTTAGCGAAAAATTCCCGCTAAAATGTAAAACGGATTGTTCAAAACAATCCGTCACTACATTCATATTACTGTTCGTTTGCGCTTACAATCTTTTCCTTAACCTTAGCTGCCTTACCAACTCTATCGCGGAGATAATAAAGCTTAGCTCTGCGAACCTTACCGGTTCTAACGATTTCGATACGATCAATGTTGGGTGAATTTACGGGAATAACTCTTTCTACACCTACGCCGTAAGAAATCTTTCTGATGGTAAAGGTTTCATTGATACCGCCGTGCTTCTTTGCGATTACAGTACCGTCGAACATCTGAACTCTCTCTTTTTCGCCTTCCTTAATCTTAAGGTAAACTTTAAGAGTATCACCTACTTTAATTTCGGGTAAATCTGTTCTGATCTGTTCTGCTGTAATAGCCTTCATAAGCTGATCCATGAATGTAGCCTCCCTTCTTACTAAGCGTTCGTGCAAATCAAGTTCACAGAGGACCGCTCGAATTCTTTAGCATTATATCATACTTTTTATGGAAATGCAAGCTTTTTTTTACTTTTCGATAAACTTTTTTGCAAATTCTTTCTCTTTATCGGAAAGTTCCGCTTTTTCCAACATTTCGGGACGTTTTTTAGCGGTTATTTCAATGGATTTCTCTCTTCTCCACTTCTCAATATTGGCGTGGTGTCCCGATACTAAAATTTCAGGAATCTCCCTACCCCTCCACACAGGAGGTCTTGTATACTGGGGATATTCCAAAAGTCCGTCAAAATGGGACTCGTGTGAAAATGTATCTTCGGAATCAAGCACTCCGGGAATCATTCTGGCTGTGGCATCAATTATGGTCATAGCCGCAATTTCTCCACCGGTTAAAACATAGTCACCTATGGATATTTCCTCATCCACGATTTCGTCAAGCACTCTCTGGTCAACACCCTCATAATGTCCGCAAAGAAGTATGAGATGCTTATGCTCTTTTAATTCTATTGCTTTTTTCTGCGTAAAGGTCTTCCCCTGAGGCGACATATAAATAACGTAGGGTTTTTCTTCGCTTTCAGCTGCAAGATGCTCATACGCCTTATAAATGGGCATAGGCTGCATTACAAGACCGCCGCCCGCACCATAGGGATAATCGTCCACTCTTTTATGCTTATCCTCGGAAAAATCCCTTATATTAATGAATCTCAAAGAGATAAGTCCGTTATCTGCCGCTCTTTTAATAATGCTTACGCCGAAAACAGATTCAAACATTTCGGGAAAAAGGGTAAGTACATCAATCTTCATCAAGAAGTCCCTCCATCACATGAATGGTTATTCCCTTTTCTGTATCTATTTCTTTTACGATGTCATCAATATGAGGAATATATGCATTTTTAAGCCCTTTTCTCTTTACTTCGAAAACATCGTTACTTCCCGTTCTGAAAACATCTGTAACTTCGCCTATTTCTTCACCGTCTTCGGAAAACACCTTAAGACCGATTATGTCAACAATATAAAACTTACCTTCAGGAAGCTTAGCCTCTTTTCTTGAAACATAAATCTTCTGTCCCACGAGCTTTTCCGCATCCTCTATGGTATCCACTCCTTTAAGCTTTAAAAGAACAGAGCCTTTATGGGGACGACTTCCCGAAAGCTTAAAAGTCAAATGAGAAGGATCAAGTCTTATATTTTTTATATCATCAAAAAACTCAGCCGAATCGGTGTGGCAAATTGCCTTTACCTCGCCTCTTATTCCGTGAGTATTCACAATTTCTGCCGCAAATAATTCTTTTTCCATAATTATTTCCTTTCGTAGAGCAAAACGGCGGCAAAACTGCCGCCGTTTATTTTTACCTTTGTTAAAGCGTACGGTCAGTCAACGATATCAACGATGACTCTCTTATTCTCCTTAAAGGATGCAGCCTTCATAAGAGCTCTTACAGCTTTCGCTATTCTTCCGCCCTTACCGATTATTCTGCCCATATCGCTCGGATCAACATATACGGAGAAAACAACTTCATCGTTGTTCTCTTCTTCCTCGATACGAACGTTGTCAGGATTATTGACCAACGATTTTACAACGTACTCAAGTAACTCTTTCATTTCGCGCTCTCCTTATCAGTCAACAATCTTTGCTCTTTTAAGAAGACTCTTAACGCTTTCTGTAGGCTGTGCACCGTTTGCAATCCAAGCCTTTGCCTTTTCTGCATCGATCTTGATTTCAGAAGGCTCTACCATAGGATTATAAGTACCGATTTCCTCTATGAAACGACCGTCACGGGGAAATCTGGAATCAGCTACAACTACACGGTAAAAGGGGTTCTTCTTAGCACCCATTCTTCTAAGTCTCATTTTTACTGCCATTTTGTTCACCTCCGTAATTAATTTCTATATCAAAATTCCGTTAAGAATTTTTATATCTTAAAAACCGAATCTTTTGCCGAACTTTTTCATGAATTTGCCGTTATTTAACTGCTTCATCATCTTTTGCATATTTTCAAAATTGGTAAGAAGTACATTAACTTCTCTTACTTCGGTTCCGCTACCCATTGCAATTCGCTTTTTACGGCTTGCATTTATGATTGAAGGATTTTCCCTTTCCTTTTTCGTCATGGACTTAATGATTGCAGCAGTTCTTTCCATCTGCTTTTCGTCCACATTTACGCCGCTTAAAGCTTTACTGTTTACGCCGGGAAGCATTTTCAGAATATTTTCCATAGGTCCCATGTTTTTCATCTGTTCCATCTGACCAAGGAAATCATTTAAGTCAAATCTTGATTCTCTTAACTTCTTTTCAAGCTCTTCTGCCTGCTTTTCATCAAAGGCTTCCTGTGCTTTATCTATTAAAGTTAAAACGTCACCCATTCCGAGGATTCTTGATGCCATTCTGTCGGGATGGAACGCTTCGATGTCATCCATCTTTTCGCCCGATGCCGCAAACTTAATGGGTTTGCCCGTTACCGCTCTTACGGAAAGTGCCGCACCGCCTCTTGTATCGGAGTCAAGCTTCGACAGGATAACGCCCGTTATGTCAAGCTGATTATTAAAGCTTTCCGCAACGTTTACAGCATCCTGACCTGTCATAGCGTCAACCACCAGAAGGATTTCCGTGGGGCTTACCGCTTCTTTTATGGAAACAAGCTCCTGCATGAGTTCTTCATCAATGTGAAGACGACCTGCAGTATCGATTATGACCGTATCGTATAAAGAAAGGTCGCATTTTGCAACTGCTGTTTTCGCAATTTCAACCGGGCTGTCAGATTCAGGCATTGAGAAGAATCCTGCATCTACCTGCCCTGCAACCACTTCAAGCTGTTTTCTTGCCGCAGGACGATAAACGTCACAGGCAACAAGCATGGGGCGTTTTCCCTGCTTTTTAAGCATTTTGGCAAGCTTACCCGTGGTGGTGGTTTTACCCGCACCCTGAAGTCCTGCCATCATGATTACGGTGGGAAGCTTGGGTGACACAGCAAGCTTTTCAGCTTCACCGCCCATAAGCTCTGTAAGCTCATCCCTTACGATTTTTATAATCTGCTGACCCGGGGTCAAGCTTTCCATTACGGCGCTTCCCATGGCCTTTTCTTTAACAGAATTTTCAAAGTTTTTAACAACCTTAAAGTTAACGTCCGCTTCCAGAAGAGCCATTTTGATTTCTCTCATAGCCTCTTTTATATCTTTTTCAGATACTTTACCGTGGCCTCTTAACTTTTTGAAGGTTTCCTGAAGCTTTTCGCCCAAACTTTCAAATGCCATTTCATTCTCCGATTTCTGACAGCTTTATAATTTCTTCCGCTGCCCCGCTTTTTTTAGCCAGTACGTTTATTTCTTTAAGACGGGATTCCAGCTTTTCGATTCTTGCCCCGAGACCGAGTTTTTCCTCTGCATCGGTTAATATCTTTTCACCCTTCATCAAAGCATCTCTTACTCCCTGCCTTGTAATGCCGGTGTTTTCTGCAATTTCGGAAAGCGATAAATCCTCATTATAATAAAGATCCATGGTCTCTGCCTGTTTGTCCGTCAAAAGACCTTTATATAAATCCAAAAGCATGGAAATTTCTATTTTCTTGTCCATTTTTCCCACCCTTTTAGCTGTAAAGCTTTTTTACTTTACAGAGTATAACATGTTTTTTCCGCTTTGTCAAGCATTATTTATAAATTTCAGTAAAAAAACACCGCAGAGCAATG
>JAZRHF010000086.1:0-10209 GCA_045644565.1 Clostridia bacterium
TATTGGGCGGGCGGTTTATGGGTGCAAAAAAGCAATGTGTTATCCGTGATTTCATATGCGGAGTTCGCTTTATTTTACCAAGGGGTAAAAACGCTCCTTCGCGTCTTCTCATTTCATCTTCAATGAATATGATTCCGCGTCTTATACCTTCCGTGTCTCCGGCTGTTATCACAGTTTCTTTTTCGGTTACCGTAATTATATATTCTTCAAAAACATCGGTTTTTCCCAGCCTTGTAATAACGGGGTATTTATCTCCGCCTATTTCATATACCTTTAAGAAATTATCAAAATCCGCATAAGCTGTCAAAAGAAGTTCGTCGGAAAATTCTACAGCAAGATAAATTCCGTTCACATCCGCTTCGCCGACCTCTTTCTCTCTTTCATTGAAATAAGCCGGTTTCACTTCGTGAACCGGCTTTTTTAATTCTTCAACAAATAGCTTTTCGGGTTGACAGTATAAAAACGGATCTTTTTCAATTATCTTTCTAATCATAAAAATCACGCTCCGTCAAAGTGTACTTATATTTTAACACCAAAACTCTTCAACTTCAATGCACTATATTAAATATTTTTATAACGATTGTCACTTTTCAAAAACTTTTCTGTAATCGTAGATATAGGAAATTCCCGAAATCAATGTCGCAAGAGTAGACAAATAGATACTTGCCTGAGCAATCCAGTAAAGAACAGAATTTTCACTCGCACCAAAAAGGATTGCTATAACCATACTTACCATCTGGATTGTGGTTTTAACCTTGCCCCACATACTTGCAGCAACGGAAATTCCTTCGGCTACGGCAATTACTCTTATCCCTGTTATAAGAAAATCTCTGGCAAGGATAATCATTACACACCAAACGGGAAAAACCCCGCTTGCCATAAGGCAGAGCATAACCGCAGTTACGATTAATTTATCTGCAAGAGGATCCATTACCTTGCCGAAATTGGTAACAAGATTATCACGTCTTGCAATATATCCGTCAAACCAGTCTGTTAATGATGCCACAATAAAAATCAATGCAGAAACCATACTCTGATAGGTTATTCCGAAAAATTTCCCCTCTATGATGGTTACCAGCATAAATACCATAACAAGGGGTACCATAAGCATTCTGAAAATAGTAAGTCTGTTAGGAAGGTTATTAATCATAAATCATCTCTCCTGTCAAATCATAATCCACATAATCAAGTATTTTCACCATTACGAAGCTTCCCGGAGTTATTTCATCTTCAGCCCCGAAATAAACCAGAGCATCAACGTCTAAAGAATCCATATAGCTTCTGCCAAAGTAAAGGCAAGACTCCTCATCAAAGCCTTCTGTCAGAACTTTAAGAGTTTTACCTATCATTTTCTGTCCGTTTTCTTCTGCAATTTTATTCTGAAGTCCCATAAGGATTTGGGCTCTTTCTTCTCTTACATCCTCCGGAATCTGTCCATCCATCTTAGCTGCCCTTGTTCCATCTTCCTGCGAGTATGCAAAAGCACCCAGTCGTTCAAACTTCATTTCCTTTACGAAATTGTAAAGCGTTTCAAACTGCTCTTCCGTTTCTCCGGGGAACCCTGCAATCAGCGAAGTTCTTATTGCAATGCCGGGAATTTCTTTTCTTAATTTATTAATAAGCGTTTTAAGCTCTTCTCCCGTGGTTTTTCTGTTCATTTTCTTTAAGATTTCGTCGTCCGCATGCTGAATTGGAATATCCATATACTTAACGATTTTTTCTTCCTCACGGAAAACCTTTATCAGTTCATCGTCAATTTCTTCGGGATAGCAATAATGAACTCTCACCCATTCAATTTCTTCTATTTCACAAAGTTTTGATAGAAGCTCGGGAAGCTTTTTTTCTTTGTACAAGTCCGCCCCGTAGTGACCTGTATCCTGTGCTATTACGATAAGTTCTTTAACTCCGCCTTCCGCAAGTTTTTCAGCTTCTTCTATTATGTATTCCATGGGACGGCTCTTATATCTTCCCCTTATGAAAGGAATTGCACAGTAGCTGCAGAAATTGTCGCATCCCTCGGCTATTTTTAAATATGCCGTGTGGCTTTGAGTTGTAAGCATTCTCGGAAGTTCCATATCAGAAGCACTTCCTCCGAAAAATTCTTTTTTACCGCCTTTTTCTGCTTCTTCTATAACATCAACGATTTTGTCATAGTCCTCTACTCCGACAACCGCATCAAGTTCGGGAAGTTCAGAAAGTATTTCTTCTTTATATCTCTCAGATAAGCATCCTGCACATATAAGGATTTTGCAGTTACCTTCTTTCTTAAACTCCGCCGCATCAAGAATTGTTTCTATACTTTCCTGCTTTGCCGAATCAATAAATGCGCAGGTGTTTACCACGATAACCTCTGCTTCGTATAAGTCGTCGGTTATTTCATAATTCTTTTCCGAAAGGATACCCAGCATATTTTCACTGTCAACCAAATTTTTAGAGCATCCCAGGGAAATAAATCCGATTTTTTTATTCTTCATCCACAAAACTCCTGACATCGCTTAAGGAAAAACCTCTGGATACAAAATACCTCATTATTTTTTCCTTTTCGCTTTTATCCTTAAATCTTTTATTAAGTTCTTCTTTTATAATTTCTTTTTCATCGGCACCAAAGCTATCTATTGCCGAAATTGCCGTATCTGCATCAATTCCCCGCATTTTAAGCTCAGAAAGAATTCTGACCCTGCCGTGTTTTTTAATTTTGTAACTGTCTGCCACAAAGCATCTTGCATACTCTTCTTCGTCTATGTAGCCATTTTCCGTCATTGCCATAACCGCTTCTTCAATTTCGGCAAAGGGAAATTTCTTGGCATAAAGCTTATCCTTGAGAGTTTTTCTTGTATGCTTTCCCAAAGAGCAAAGCTTTGCCGCAGTTTCTCTTGCAGTAAGTTTTCTTTTTATCTTATTCACCTAAAAACTCCATAAATACAATATTTGCCAGGTCTTCTCCTCTTTTTGTAAGCTTAGCCCTCTTACCGTCAAAGGAAATCAAGCCTTCCTTTGAAAGCTTTTCTATTTTTTCGGAGAAATTCCCCTTTGTTTCAAAGCCTGTAAGAATTCTGAACCCCAGCATAAAGCGTTCGTACTCAGCTTCCTTTTCGGAAATTTTTATTTCCTCTTCCCTTTTATTTTCCGATTTTATATATTCTTCAATGCTCTTAATATTGGAATATCTCACATCACCGTAAAAGGAGTGTGCGCCTGCACCAAAGCCTAAATAAGGCTCTCTCGTCCAATACTTAAGGTTATGTTTCGATTCGTAACCACATTTAGAAAAGTTTGAAATTTCATAGTGGCAAAAGCCTGCATTTTCAAGTTTCTCGCATACCGCGTGGTGCATTTTTCTTTCCTCTTCATCGGAAGGAAGCTGCGGAGTGTTTTCGTAAAAAGGTGTACCCTCTTCAATAATAAGAGAATAACAGCTTATATGATTTACTCCAAGTGCCAGCGCCTTATCAACGTTCTTTAGCAAGCTTTCCTCTGTCTGATGAGGAATTGCCTCCATTAAATCAATGCTGATGTTTGAAAAACCGGCTTCTCTGGCATCCTTTACTGCATTTTCAGCTTCATTTGATGAGTGAACTCTCGAAAGAGCTTTAAGTTCCTTATCAAAGAAGGACTGAACGCCGATGCTTAATCTGTTTACGCCAAGACTTTTTAAAAGTCTGTATTTTTCTTTTGAAGCAGTTGCAGGATTTGATTCAACGGTAAACTCCACATCTTCTGACAGAGAAAAATTCTCATTTACAAAAGAAATTAATTTTTCAAGTTGCTTATCCGAAAGTACAGTGGGTGTACCTCCGCCTATATAAACCGTATCTGCAAAAGTGCCTGAAAAAGGCTTCATTTCCGAAATCAGTGCATCAATATAGTCATCTGCCATATGAAGCTTTCCCGCATAGGAATTGAAATCACAATACGCACACTTTGCAAGACAAAACGGAATATGTATATATATTCCGTTACTCATCTAATTTAAGCACAGCCATAAACGCTTCCTGAGGCACTTCAACATTACCTACCTGGCGCATACGCTTTTTACCTTCTTTTTGCTTTTCAAGAAGCTTTTTCTTTCTTGTTATATCACCGCCGTAACACTTTGCCAATACGTCCTTACGCATTGCCTTAACGGTTTCTCTTGCGATGATTTTAGATCCGATTGTTGCCTGAATGGGAATTTCGAAAAGCTGTCTCGGAATAACTTCCTTAAGTTTTTCCGCTATTCTTCTCGCTCTTGCATAAGCCTTTTCCTCATGAACGATGAAAGAAAGTGCGTCAACTAAATCTCCGTTTAAGAGAATATCAAGCTTAACGAGCTTACTTTCCACATAATCCGTAAGCTCATAGTCAAAGGATGCATAGCCCTTTGTTCTTGACTTTAATGCATCGAAAAAGTCATAAATAATTTCATTTAATGGCAGGTCATAATGAACCTGAGTTCTTGTATCATCAATATAGGTCATTCCCTTGTATGTGCCTCGTCTTTCCTGGCAAAGCTCCATTATGGCACCAACATATTCCGTGGGAGTCATGATGTCTGCCTTTACCATAGGCTCATACATTGCCGCAATTTCCGTAGGCTTGGGAAGATTTGCAGGGTTATCTACAAGAACAACGGTACCGTCGCTCTTTTCAATTCGGTAAATTACGCTGGGTGCGGTTGTAACAAGATCCAAATTATATTCTCTCTCAAGTCTTTCCTGGATAACTTCCATGTGCAAAAGTCCAAGGAAGCCACATCTGAAACCAAAACCCAATGCCTGTGAGGTTTCTGCCTCAAAGGTTAAAGATGCGTCGTTTAACTTAAGCTTATCAAGAGCATCACGGAGGTCTCCGTACTTAGAGCCATCTGCAGGATAAATACCGCAGAAAACCATGGGATTTACGTTTTTATATCCGGGAAGTGGCTCACTTGCAGGATTATCCGCACGGGTAACTGTATCACCTACACGAACGTCCTGAACGCTCTTTATGGAAGCTGTAATATATCCAACTTCTCCCGCTCTTAAAGAGGAAGATGCTTTCATTTCACCGGGCTTTAAGTAACCTGTTTCAACTACATCAAATTCCTTTCCCGTAGCCATGAATCTGATTCTCTGTCCGGGAGAAATTGAGCCTTCTCTCACTCTGCAATATACAATAACTCCTCGATAGCTATCATAAAATGAGTCGAAAATCATTGCCTGCAAAGGAGCATTTTCATCACCCTTGGGGCAAGGAATATTTTCAACAACACTTTTTAATACCGCATCAATATTTATTCCGTTTTTTGCGGAAATTCTCGGAGCATCCATTGCAGGAAGACCTATAACGTCCTCAATTTCCGTTGCAATTTCGTCAGGTCTTGCACCGGGTAAGTCTATCTTATTTATAACGGGCATAATTTCAAGGTTTGCATCAAGGGCAAGGTAAGTGTTTGCCAAGGTCTGCGCCTCAATACCCTGAGATGCGTCAACAACAAGTACAGCACCTTCACATGCCGCAAGGCTTCTTGATACCTCATAGTTAAAGTCAACATGCCCGGGTGTGTCTATTAAATTAAGCTCGTAAGTTTCACCCTCATGGTCATAGAAAAGTCTTACGGCACGTGCCTTTATGGTTATGCCTCGTTCCTTTTCAAGCTCCATATCGTCTAAAATCTGCTCATCCATATCACGCTTTTCGATTGCACCCGTTGCTTCAATGAGACGGTCCGCAAGGGTGGACTTACCGTGGTCGATATGCGCAATTATAGAAAAATTGCGGATTTTTTCCATTCTTGTTTTTGTCATTAAATAATCTTCTCTTTCCCTGCTAAATTAAAATTTTCCGTTGTTCTCACGCATAATTGTTCTGTAATCAAGATCGCCGCGTGACAAGCTATGTATAAGCGCTTCAGCTGTTGCAACATTTGTTGCAAGAGGTACTGTATGCATATCGCAAAGTTTGAAAAGCGACTGCATATCAGGTTCATAGTTCTGCGCAAAGGGATCTCTGAATGATAACACCATATCAATTTCGTTGTATGCGATTCTTGCGGCAATCTGCTCAGAGCCACCTTCTCTGCCCGGGAGGAATCTGTTAACCTTAAGGCCTGTAGCCTCTTCTATAAGCCCTCCGGTAATACCTGTTGCAAGAAGAGTGTGTTTCGCAAGCACACTTTTATACGCCAGGCAAAACTCAACCATAAGATCCTTTTTCTTATCATGTGCAATAAGCGCTATATTCATTAGCAACCATCCCTTTCTCTATATCTTACTTATATTTCTTTTTGAAAAGTCTTTTCCTGTCCAAATTCAGAAGCTTCACATTTTTGCCGTTAATTCTCGACGCTATATTCTTTATTGCTTTCCCTGCAGGAGAGCGTTTATCCGTAACACAAAGCGCGGACTTATACGCATTAATTATAACATGAGGGTCCTCAGGTATTATTCCTATAAGCTTTACCGAAACAGTAAATAAGGTTTCCGCCGCACCGGCAGTCATCCCCTTGTCCGCAAGTTCAGGAATAAGTCTGTTTATCAGAAGCCAGGTTTCTTTGCTATCTCCCTCCCCGTTTTCTAAAAGAGCAGCAACTTTGTCCGCATCCCTTATGGCATTTTTATCAGGAACAGTAACTATTATTACCTCATCTGCCGGATTAACCGCACATTTGAACCCGTATTCTATTCCTGCCGGACAGTCTATCAAAACATAGTCAAATCTGTCTTTTATCTCGTCACAGAAGTTTTTGAATCCTTCCATATCAAGATCTTCTTTTTCCTTTGTTTGTGATGCTGGTATCATATAAAGGCTTTTATACACCGGATGCCCTATCATTGCATCCTCGCATTCCGCATTGCCCTCTACCACATCAATAATATCATAAAGTGCCGCGTCCTCAAACCCGAGGGCTATATCAAGATTTCTGAGTCCGGTATCGGTATCAATAAGCAGTACTCTCTTCCCTGTAAGTGCCAACGCAGTTCCAAGGTTTGCAACCACGGTTGTTTTTCCCACTCCGCCTTTTCCGGATGTTATAACAATTACTTTACCCAATATTCTACCCTCCTCAATATAATTTGTCAATCCCAACTGTAAGTTCAGGTTCATTTTCAGCATTTAAGTATGCATCAATAATCGCTTTAGCAACGGGTCCGCAATAGGAACCTCCGCCGCTTCTTTCTATAACTACGGCAACTGCTATCTGCGGATTATCATAAGGAGCATATGCAACAAACAGTCCGTTATCGCTTCCGCCATACACTTCTGCAGTTCCTGTTTTTGCAGCAACCTTAACCGGATAATCCTTAAAGTATGCCGAAGCAGTACCGTCCAAAGCCACAAGTCTCATACCTTTTTTAACAGCATCTATATTTTCTTTTTCAACATCAACTGTTTCAGCTATTTCAGGCCTTGACTGATGGATCGACTTCTGTCCGTCATAAGAATATATACCTTTTACTATATGAGCATTATATCTCACGCCGTCAGATGCAATCTGTGCCACATAATTAGCAAGCTGAATAGGAGTGAATTTATTGTCATCCTGTCCTATGGATGCCTGAAGTGTATATCCTTCATACCAGGGTTCATTTCTCTTGGCTTTCACATCGGGAGATGCAACAACCCCTTTTTCTTCAGGAAGCTCTATTCCTGTTTCTTTTCCGAATCCGAACTTCTTGGCATACTCTTCAATTTTATCTATTCCCAATTTGTAGCCAACAGTATAGAAAAAGTAGTTGCATGAGTCTTTTATAGCATTGGATATATTAACAAAGCCATGGTCATGCAAACACTTAAAACGGCTTTGTCCTAAAGTATATATAACCTCATCCTTTATTAAAGAATCAGGATTTACAACATCTTCTTCAAGTGCCGCCATTCCTACGAGCATTTTAAATGTAGAGCCGGGAGAATATGTTCCCGAGAGCGCTCTGTTAAACAAAGGATTGTTTGTAGAATTAAGAAGCTTTGTATAGTTTTTATTAAAATCCTCCAACGAATAGTCAGGATAAGATGCAAGACACAAAACTTCACCTGTTCTTATATCTATAGCCACTGCGGAAGCTCCTGCAACATCCGCACCGTATCCTCTGTCTTCGTGGTGACTATATATATCCGCAACAGTTTCTTTCAAAGCTTTTTCTGCAGCTTTCTGAACGTCCAGGTCAATTGTAAGGTAAACGGAATTTCCGTTTTCTGCCTTTTCCGCCTCGGTAAAGGTAACATAATGGCCATCTTCATCCTGCTCAACAGCTACTCTGCCCGATGTACCTTTAAGTGTATCTTCCAGATATTTTTCGACGCCGTCTTTCCCCACATAGTCATTCATTTTATAGCCTTTTTCTTTAAGCTCTGCATACTCCGTGTCACTTATAAGACCGATACGGCCAAGAAAATGAGCGCCCAAATTGCCGTGTGGATATTCTCTTACAGGCTTTGTAATGATATTTACACCTCTGTATTCATCATAATGCTCCTTTATGGAAACTACGGTATCCTTCGAAACATCTCCTGCAAGATTATATGATATATTGGTTGAAAATCCTCTTATCAGCATAGTGTATCTTACACCGGCAATAAGCCTTTTTTCATCATCATTATATTTATCCGAGATATTGAATATTGAAATATAGTGTCCTACGGTTTCATCAGCAGTATATTCTTCAGGAATATTCATTTCCTTTTTCCATTTACCTTCCCTTTCTCCGGTTTCATCTGAAAAGGTGAAATTGTAAGGACGCTCGGTTGTTATCGGAAGTTCATCAGACGAAGGTGAATCTCCGTTCTGCATAAATACATTATGTGCCTTTAATATAATTTCGTTTATCTCCTCATCCTTCATTCCGCTTACTCGTTGAAATTCCACAGAAAATCCCATTCTGTTTCCTACTATTACTCTGCCGTAACGATCGAAAATTTCACCTCTCGGAGCAGAAACAGATATTGTTCGCTGAATTCTGGACAAGCTCTTTTCATAATTTTTTTTGCCGTTAACTATCTGCAAGTTCACAAGCTTTATGATACACATAACAGCAAAAGCAATAATAAGAAAACACAAAAACGCATAACGTTTTTTATTGTTCATCAAAAATGCACCTCCTGCTTAAGTCTGTGCACCTTTCTCGCTATATAAAACACAGGCAATATTACAACAGCATTATAAACACACTTTATTATTATCAGTTTAAATGCCGAGGAAAAAAGTACATTTTCTCCCCACAACGCAGTATTAATGAGAATTAAAAGCGATTCATAAAGCATGGTAGACAACATACAATAAACAAAAACAATAAGTCTGCTTTCGGCATATATATATTTGTTAAGGAAGATATACAGGCACACAAATGCTATGAGAAGCAACGTATTAACACCGTAAATTCTTCCGAACATAATATCCGTAAGAGATCCTATCACAAGAGCATATGTAACAACTTCTTTGTCTTTAAGATAAAGTGAAAAAACAAGCAATATGGTAAATACAATATTAGGTGTAGCACCTGCTACGCTGAATCTCTGTATGATGGGACTGCTTTGAAAAAAGAACACTATAAGCAATATGAAAAATCTTACGACATATTCAAGCTTTGTTTTCATTTGTCCCATCCTTTCTTAATTAATCTTCGCTGATTTCAGTAGTAACATTTGTTATTATAAGAACCTCTTTGGGTGATTCTATATTTCCCGTCGGTTCCACTATGGCAGTAAGAGAAATATCTTCAACCTTAACCTCTTTAACTCTTCCTATCGTAAGACCTGAGGGATACACATCTCCGCTTCCCGATGTTATTATATAATCTCCGGGAGTTATGTTGGCTTCCTTGGCTACCGAAGTCATTTTGCACATTCCGTCAAGAAGCGAATCTCCCTCTATTATACCGGTCTCTCCTGTTCTGCTTACCTCAGCACCACAGGCGGTTCCGGGTTCTGTTATGGTAACAACTCTTGCCCAGTTTGCTCCGAGTTCATCAACCTTTCCCAAAACACCGCCGTAATCAAAGACTACACAGTTTTTAGTTATCCCGTCGTTTTCTCCCTTATCTACAATAAAGTAGGTATGCCAGCCTGTGGGATCAACAGAAATAACCGATGCCGCCGTAGTTTCAAAATTTTCATTTTTTTCTTTAAGGTCCACAAGCTTTCTCAAGCGGTCATTTTCAAGACGTATCTCTTCGCTTTCCGTAACCCTGCTTTCCAAATTCATAACCTTGGACTTAAGTGACGCATTTTCCTTTTTAAGTTCGTCCATATCCT
>JAZRHF010000087.1:0-16219 GCA_045644565.1 Clostridia bacterium
TTTTGATAGATTAGTGTTGACTTTTGATTTTAATTGATTTATAATTGAATAAGTTTTGCGGATGTGGTGGAATTGGCAGACATGCAAGATTTAGGTTCTTGTGTCTTACGGCGTGCAGGTTCAAGTCCTGTCATCCGCACCAAAAAGAGAGCATACCCGAAGGGTGTGCTCTCTTTTTGAATGTAAATGTAAGGACTTGAACCTTAAGAAGGCACGAGCCGTAAGGAAAACGATTGATAATCGTTTTTAGGCGAGTGGTGCGAAGGTTGGTACCGAAATGCGGAGCATTTGGGTAACCGAGCAGTGCAGATTGCGAAGCAATGTGCGTCCTGTCATCCGCACCAAATAAAAAAGTCGTATGCCAACGGTATGCGGCTTTTTTATTTGTGTATGAATAATGCAAGGACTTGAACTTGTCGTAGGAAAAATTGCCCGAAGGGAATTTTTCCGAAGGTTTTGAAAACGACAGTTTTCGAAACTCAAGTCCTGTTTTTGCGGACAGGGAGATTTCTTTACAAAAACTGATTTTTGTGGTAAAATCAGTATATAAACTTAAAAAGAGGAAATGAATATGTGCAGTGAAAAGAGATGTCGATGGTGCAACTTAAAAAACGCCCTGTATGTGGAATATCACGACAATGAATGGGGCATACCGAATTTTGATGAAAAATATCTGTATGAAATGTTAATATTGGAATCTTTCCAGGCGGGCTTATCCTGGGAATGTGTTCTTAACAAAAGAGAAAGCTTCAGAAAAGCTTATGATGATTTTGATTTGAGCAAAGTGATTGCTTATGATGAGAACAAGATAAACGAATTATCAGAAAATGAAAACATAATAAGAAACAGGCGTAAAATAAACGCAAGCATCAATAACAGCAAAATTTTCAAGCTGATAGCAGAAGAATACGGTTCTTTTTATAATTATTTAAGAACTTTTACCAAAGATGTAACCATTTATGAAACGGATAAAACTACAAATGATTTATCAGATGCGATTTCCAAAGATTTGCAAAGCAGAGGGATGACTTTTGTCGGATCCGTTATCATATATTCTTACTTGCAGGCAATAGGCGTAATATATTCACACGGAAAAGAATGCTATTTGTATAAAAACAGTAAATGACAAATTAAAAGAGAGCACCGCGTTGTGCTCTCTTTTGTTTAATCCACTTTTTCGATACAAATAAGATACTGGCTTCTGTTATCCTCCGTGATGCTGCGATGAGTGGTCCAGTTTTGCAGGTGGTCATACCATTTAAGATAGGTGTCTTCATCGACATTTAAGATGTAGTAAACACCGTCTTCAACTTCTTCAAGCTTCCATAAAGTGCTAGTACACGCTTTTGAATAACCTACTCCGTTCTGCCCGGGAGTTACGCCGAGAAGCTTATCTCCGTAAGCTATGGTAAACGTATCGTTGCCCTTGAAATCCAGCTCAAACACAGAGTCTCTCGAGTAATCTTCAAGCTTTTCGCTGCGTACTATAACAGACTCGCCTGAGAGGTAGTAGGATTTGTGGACATTATGTGTCATAGCGATACGATAGTCATCTGCCCATATTACATACTTTCCGTCTTTGTCGGCAATGCTTGCTATAAGAAGATAAGAGGAAATAATAACAATCATTACGGAAACGCAAATTCCTGCGACGAAAAGTCTTATCTTTGCGGGATTTTTTACTGCTTTGGCTGCATCAGCAGATTCTTCAGCTTCCTTTGCTTTTTCGCAATGTACATGGATGGCGCAGACAAAGGTGTAAGCGAGAAAAATTCCGAGGAATACAAGGGCAAGAAAAAGAAGCCTCTCCGGAGTTTGCATAACATCTGCCTTTAATGAAATCCAGACATAAAGTCCTGTCAATGCAAGAAAAGCATAAGGAACACTTTTCCACTCTCTCCAGTTATCGTTGATTTTATCAAATATGTTAAATAAATCTCCCATAAAAGTTCCCTCCCATTCGGAGTTTTTTTACAGTATATCACTTTTTTATATACATTGCAAGAGATTGTTTGAAAACATGAAGTTGAAAATGCACCGCCGTTGCCCAAGTGTCCTTAGGAACACTTGGGCAACGACGGTGCATTTTTTTTATATCTCAATCTCGAAAAATCTTGCCTGAATGTCTTCGGTAAAGTCGATGGTAATTGAGCCTTCATCAAAGCTGAACTTTGTTTCGAGCTTTTCGGGATAAATTACCTTTACGTTTTTAACCGTAATTTCAGGAAGGTCAAGCTTTATATGGCGCTCGCCCTTTAAGTTCCAAAGGGCAAGGTAAACCTTGTTTTCTGTTTTAAGTCCCGAAGCAACAAAGGTATCTCCATAGTTGGCATAGCCCTTGGGGAGATAGGGAGAAGCCTTTAATTTGTCGGGAGTTATGGCATCATAAACTTTTATGCCTTCTTTAATAAGCTCTCTCTTTTCCTCATCAAGAAGATGGATTCTTGATGCAAGGTGTATTCTTCCGAGAAGTGAGTTTATCATATTCATAACAACTCTCTCTTTGGATACAAGCTCATTAACCTGGGGTCCCGGAGCAACGTTATACACATCAATAGCCACGGGATAGCTCCATACTGCCGCCTGCTCGGGAAGAACGGAAACTCCGATATTTGCACTTATGTAGGGGTATGCCAGATAGTCAATCTGGTCGGAGGTTGATACAAGGTGGAATATGGAAAGCGCCTTATAGTCAAGTCTGTTTCCGCCACCGTAACAGTCTTCGAAAATTACTTCGGGATGGCGGCTCATTGCATCCTCTGTCCACTTTAAGAAAGCTTTATAAGCCTCCTCCAGACCGTCGCCCAAAGAGGTCGAATTAAGTTCTGTTCCAAAGCCGGGATTGGGGCAACCGTCGTATTTTATGTAGTCACAGCCGTATTCTGTAATCATACGGTCAAGTGTTTCTGACATATAGTCATAAACCTTTTTGTTTCTGAAATCCAGCAAATAGCCGGTACCGTGACGGATTTTCTTGCCGTTTCTCATAAAGAAACAGTCATCGTCGTAGTAAGAAAGCATCTTTTCATTGTCAACGCCTACAACCTCGGGACCGATCCATAAGCCGAACTTCATTCCGAGAGAGCGGACATATTCTGTTATTGCACGGATTCCTTCGGGGAACCTTGTTCTGTCTTCGTGCCATGTGCCAAATTTCGGATACATCCCCATGGGTCCTGTAATTTCCTTTGAATCGTGCCAACCACAGTCAACAACATAATACTTACAGCCTGCTTCGGCAACGTAAGGCGCGGTAAGCTTAACACGCTCTGCATTGGGATCGTCCCAGGAATAGTGCATATATTCGTTGTAAATTGCAGGAAGATTTTCATCCGCCTTGCTCTTGGGTTTTATGTGACGGCGGTATGTGGTCATTTCTGAAACAACCTCGTTTAAGGATTTGCCACCGGCTATTGTAACGGGAACTGTTTCATAGCTCTCGCCGGGCTTTAGGATTTTATTCCAGCTGTGGTGGCGTGCATTAAAGCCGCCAATATTAATTGTAAAGCCCTTTCTTGCAGGATCTATCTGATATAACCAGCTTGTATAGGTTTCAATCTGGAACATTAAAAATTCCCCGTCACGTCTGTTTTCAATTATGCCCTGGGGTACGGCAAGATAGGAAGATGCATTTCCGGAACTTGCAACAAAAAATGTTCCGTTTTCCCACTGAAGCCCAAGGTCGTGAAGACTTCTTACATCGGGAAGTGCCTCTGTATATCTTGCGTTATTGAACTTATGGAAATAGTATTCCGTTTTATCTTTTTCAAAGCTTTTTCCGAAGCGGAGCTTTAATGTGTTTGCCATTTCAAGACAAACTTCTTCGTCTGTCGTATTTTTAATGTTCTGAGTAACTCTTATAGCATTGGTGTCATAGAAGGCTGTGAAAACGGAAGTAATGCAAAAACCTTCGGATTCCTGTATTATCTTAAGAGTGTTATCCTTTATTTCGTGAGATTTGTACCTTAATTTTTGTGTTTCGCCTGATGAGAAACGGTAAGAGCCTGATGTGGTTCCGCCTGCCACATCAAAGTCCATAAAGGCTAAGCTTTTGGGAGCGTTTAAAAACTCTGTATTATCGGTGGTGTAGTACTTTGTGAGATAAATCTGCTCACTGTCCGTAACCGTGAATGTGAGTGCGCCGAATTCTATTGTTTTCATAAAATCCCTCCTCATTTTTTATAAGTATATACCCCCGTGAAATGAAAATCAAGCAATTAAGGAAAAATTACATATTTAAGAAAATATATTTGTTTGACATTACTTGACAAAGGTATAAAAAAAGGTTATTCTTAATGTAATACTTTTAAGTATAATGAGAAAAATAATTATCGAGGAGAGTTTTTATGAAAAAGCAGTTTATTAGGGCAACAGAGGATTTTGCAAGCTTTGACAACCGGGTTAATGCCCCTTATATAAGAAAGAGCTTCAATCTTGATTTTTGCCCCGAAAAGGCGGAAATTAATATTTCGGGTCTTGGTTTTTATGTGCTCTTTATAAACGGAAAAGATATAACGAAAGGCCATTTGGCTCCCTATATAAGCAATCTTGATCACTATATTTATTATGATACCTATGATGTTTCGCCTTATCTTGTTAAGGGCGAAAACGTAATAGGTGTAATGCTTGGAAACGGATTTATGAATCCCTTCGGTGGTTCTGTGTGGGATTTTGACAAGGTGGACTGGAAAAATGCACCCTGCCTTGCTCTTGAGTTTTCGGCAGAAGGAGAGGGAAAGAGCCTTTCCTTTGACGCGGATGAGAGCTTTAAGTGCCATCCTTCTCCCATTATATTTGACGAAATCAGAATGGGCGAGCATTTTGATGCAAGCCTTATAAAGGACGGCTGGAATATGCCCGGCTTTGATGATGGAGCCTGGGGTAATGCGCTTATTTCTCCTGCGCCCAGAGGTAAAATGGAAAAGTGCACCTGTGAGCCCATAAGCGTACTTAAGGAAAAAGCACCGGTTTCAATTAACAAGGTAGAAGGCGGATATATTTATGATTTTGGCGAAAACAATGCAGGTGTATGCCGCTTAAACCTTGAAAATGCAACCTGCGGACAAAAAATTGAAATGTGGCACGCCGAGCTTCTGAACGAGGACGGAAGCCTTGATATTTCAAGCACCATTTTCGACCGTCCCACAACTCAGTTTTACAAAGAATATTCCCAGAAGGATGTATATATAGCAAAAGGCGAAGCGAAAGAAACCTACACACCTTCATTTACCTATCACGGATTCAGATATGTTTATGTTACGGGTATTACTGACGAGCAGGCGACAGGCGAACTTCTTACATATATCATAATGAGCACAGGCTTTTCCGAAATCGGCGGATTTACCTGCTCATCAGATACGGTAAACACTCTTTTTGAAATGGCAAAACGCTCCGACCGCTCAAACTTCTACTATTTCCCCACGGACTGTCCCCACAGAGAGAAAAACGGATGGACGGGAGATGCATCCATTTCCGCACCTCATATGACATATCTTTACGACACGGAAAAGAGCTACACACAGTGGCTTTCGAATATCCGCGCAGCACAAACGGAGAGGGGATCTCTTCCCGGAATTGTACCCACAGGCGACTGGGGATTTGCATGGGGTAACGGCCCTGCATGGGATTCTGTTATATTCAATCTTCCTTATGAGCTTTATATAAAAAGAGGCAATACGGAAGTTATAAAAGAAAATATGTCTGCGATGATGCGCTATCTTACATACATTATGGGAAGAAGAAGCGAGGACGGAACCATTGCTGTGGGACTTGGTGACTGGGTGCCCGTAGGAAAGATTGCAGACCAGTATGATGCTCCTCTTGCACTTACCGATACGCTGATGGTTATGAAGTCGGCTCATCAGGCATCGGTTATGTTTGATGCTATCGATGCTCATAATGAAGCAGATTATGCAAGAAGCATTGAAGAGGAGCTCAGAAATACTCTTCGCGAAACAATGATTGATTATGATACTATGACGGTTAAGAGTGCTTGTCAGAGCGCCCAGGCTCTTGCTATTTACTACGGTCTTTTTGAAGAAAATGAAAAGGACGAAGCCTTTTTACGACTTAAGGAATTTCTTAAAGCAAAAGACAACCGCTTTGACGTGGGATTTTTGGGACTTGCCGTTATTTTTGATGTACTTTCCGATTTCGGAGAAGGAAATCTTGCATATGAACTCATAACAAAGGACGGCTATCCTTCATACAAGGATCTTATCGACAAGGGAGAAACAACCATTGGCGAACAGTTTATGCCTCATATAGCAAGAAATTTATCACACAATCACCATTTCCTTTGCGATTTTACAAGATGGTTTATCGAGCGTGTTGCAGGACTTAAAGTTGTTGACAGCGAAAATGTTTTGATTCAGCCCGATTTTATAGAAGGACTTGATTATGCGTCGGCTTATTATGACCTTACCGCAGGCAGAGTATCTGTTTCCTGGAAGAGGGAAAACGGCGAAGTTAAGGTATCATATGAAGCTCCGGACGGTGTTTCTGTTATCAAGGAATAAAAGTACTTTCGGAATATGCCGGATAAATGGGCGGGGATTAAACCCCGCCCCTACAATATCTCACTACCGCCTTTGGGGGATTTTCTGCGCAAAGCCGAAAATCGCCCAAAGGCGGGGCTTATCAGAAAGCGAGAAGCCTTTGATTAGTTGCATCTAAACCTTATGTGTCGCAATAAATGCACATAATAAAAATATTATTCGGGAGGTTTTTGTTTTGAATTATAAAAATATTGAAATACACAATATAGCAGAACTGATTCATAATTCTGATGGTAGTGTTTCATGGAAACGAGTGCCATCAGATGTGCATCGTGAGATGGAATCTTCCGGTAGAGATAGTGTTGTTCACAATTCAACCGGTGTGGAGCTCAGATTTGTTATCAAAGGAGATGCGGCAACCATCAGGATGAGCACATATGAAGACAACCCAAAGTCATTTGCCACTTTTCATGTATATAGAGGTGGAATACAAGGCGGATGGAGTGACCATGAAGTACATCGACATGTAACAGGTGAAATTCAGGATTTTGTCATAGAAAAATCAAAAAATATTCCTAAATTAAGAGAAATGTCAAGCAAAAGCGGATATGATTGGGATTGCGAAGTGGTTCGTGTAATATTTGACAGGGGAAGATATAAGATATTCGATATAATAGGCGATGTTGAACCTCCGTTAAAAAGTCAATGCCCGCAAAAAATGATGTTGTCATACGGTTCATCCATAACACACGGTTCAAATGCTATTGATATGTCTCATTCGTGGGTTTCGATAGTTGCACACAACCTTAATATGGATGTGCGTAATCTTGGCATGGCAGGAAGTTGTGCTATTGAACCTGCTATGGCGGAGTATATTGCTTCTGAAGGAGAAAAAGGAAAGTGGGATATCGCTACATTGGAACTGGGAATAAATGTGCTTAATTGGGAAGACGATAAAATTATCAGCCGGGTGGAGAACATCATAAATCAGGTTGCCGGCAGGAATAAGGATAAACCTGTATTTTTAATATCTCCTTTTTATCATTGCGGTGATGATTTTAGTGCGAATGATAACGCAAAGAAATGGAGAAAAATTATAGAAGAAACCGTAAAAAGATTGCATTATCCAAATGTAACATATATTAACGGACTTGATATTATAGATAATATGTCATATATGTCAGCAGACGAAGTTCACCCGAATATTTATGGTGTGCAGCGTATTGCGGATGAGCTTACCAAAAGAATAAATATTGCTATGAATTCATATTGAACAATCAAATATTGCCTGTGCCACGATGAAACGGAGATTATTATGAAAAAAATTTTATTTATATGCCACGGAAATATATGCCGCAGTCCTATGGCGGAGTTTGTTTTCAAGGATATGGTGGAAAAAGAAGGAAAAGGCGGGGATTTTTACATAGCCTCTGCGGCGACAAGCTATGAGGAAATCGGAAATCCCGTTCACAGAGGCACTGCAAAGATACTGGACGGACTTGGAATAAAATATTCCGGTAAGACAGCCACGCACCTTGAAAAATCAGACTATGAAAAATATGACTATCTTATCTGTATGGACAGCCAAAATGTGAGAAATACCTTGCGCATCACAGGGGACGATAAAGAAGGAAAGGTTCATAAGCTGCTGGAGTTTGTGAAATCTTCAAATGATGTGGCTGATCCCTGGTATACAGGGGATTTTGATAAGACATATGATGATGTCTTAAAAGGCTGCAAAGGGTTATTTGAGCATATACGTGAAAACGAATGTTTATAGCCGAAACTAAAATATATTAGGGTAAATCACCTTTTACATAATTTCCTTTTGTGTGGCACATACTACATAAAAAGGAAAGGAGATTATGTATGACGTTTGAGGAAAAGTTTAATGAAATTAAGCTTCTTGCAAATAAAAGAGTAAAGCTTGAAAGAGATTTTGCAATAGAATTCAAGATGACGGATGAAGGCTTCGGCGGCGTATTTTATATGGCAAACAAGGACGGGAAGTTTTCCGTTGAGCCTTATGACTATCTGGATCGAGATGCTGTATTTACCGCCGATTCATCTACCATAGAAGGACTTTTAAAGGGCGAAATTCCGCCTGATAAGGCAATTTCTGAAGGCTTGGTGGAAATCGAAGGCGATATGGATGCGGTGCAGGAAATGCTTAAAAAATGCAGAAAAAAGGCGGCTGTAAAAGCTTCCGGCAAAAAGTCTTCCTGCAGAAAGAAAAGTGAAGAATAAAACCGTTAAAAATTTCACATCAATGTTAAGCCGATGGGAGTCGAACCTCACAAGGCTTAAAAACATAAATTTTGCGTAATACTGCAGAAAATCCTGCAAATATACGCCAGTATTATTTTTGGATTTTCTTTGTCTTCCATCAAAATTTAAAGGTTTTAAGCTCTTCGACCTTTGAGCAAAAAACAACAGACTCGATGTCGTTGTTTTTTACTCATGGACGAAGTAAGGCTGACGCCTTTCGAGGACGACAAATTGAAAGTGTGCAAATTTAACAAGTTTAAGGCTTGTGGTGTTAGACTTCCATCGGCTTAAAAAATAAACACGCTTTTTGCATAAAAAAGCGTGTTTTTCTGTTGAAATTACTGAAAACGTATGTTATAATATATACTGTATAAATATGTGAGGTGAGCGTTGTGGAAAAAATGATTAAAACTACTCCTGCGGTGTTTATTGCAGGTGATGAATATCAGATTACCGTACCCGTTAAAGAAAGCTGTCTTATG
The DNA here is from genome assembly GCA_045644565.1 of Clostridia bacterium. GTDB lineage: Bacteria > Bacillota > Clostridia > CAKSNL01 > HGM11501 > HGM11501. The sequence goes on from JAZRHF010000087.1 coordinate 9,248, forward strand.
TGGGTAAAAGTAGGAGAAGAAACCTACTATGACGATTCCAACGGAATACTCCGCTCGGCAACTGATGTACATAAGGTGTCGGTACCGAAAGATGAACTTGACAAGGCAGGAAAATATACCCTTTGTTTAAGACCTGTTTTTGAAAGAAAACCCTATTTTTCCGAGACCGGAGAAGTTGTTGAAAAGGAATTTTCTTTTTATCCTGCAAAGGCAGATAAAATAATCGCATACGAAATAGCGGACGCTCACAATACCGTGGGCATAGTGCTTGATGCATACTATAAATTCCGTGATGAATACGGAAAGGCGGATTTTCTGATTTTAAACGGCGATGTTCCGGCACATTGCGACAAGGGCTCGGATTTTGACGTGGTATTTAAGCTTATCGAAGGCGTAACTGGCGGAAATATACCTGTTGTTTTTGCAAGAGGAAACCACGATACAAGAGGAACAACGGCAGAAATTTTTGAAAACTACACTCCGACTTATAACGGCAAGACATATTTTACCGCAAAGCTTGGCAATATATGGATGATTATTTTAGACTGCGGAGAAGATAAGCCTGATACAAACGTAGAATACGGAAATACCAACTGCTTTGCCGCTTTCAGAAAGAAAGAAACAAAGTTCGTTGAAAAGGTGGCAGCAGAAAGAGAGTTTGATGAGGAAGGTATAGCTTTCAAGGCTGTTATCTGCCATCATCCTTTTACAAAAAAATTGCATCCTCCCTTTGATATTGAGGAGGATACATATAAATACTGGGCAAAGCTTATGAGAGAAAGCGTAAAGCCCGACATTATGATTTGCGGTCACACGCACAAGCTTTCCTTTGAGCTTCCCGGTGGCGAAAGCGATGGCTTTGGTCAGGCTTGCCCCGTTGTTGTTGGCTCGGAAATAAACTTTAAGGAAAACCGCTATGCGGCAAGCGGATATATTTTTGAGAAGGATAAAATTACCGTTGTTTTCAACGACAAAGAAAAAATACTGAATACTTACGAAATAAAAAAGTAAAAATAGGAGTGGGAGAAATGATTAAGACAAAGGAAGAACTTATAAGAGAAGTAGCAGGAAACGGCAAAGGCGGAATAAAGCTTGCTTTAACCGATCTTAAAAATTTTCCCGGAATAAATGACAAGCTCGGAATGTTTTCCGTTGCCGAGGTAGGCTATGGAGAAATGGTGGACTATCACGTTCACGAAGGTGATGCAGAGCTTTATTATATTTTGGAGGGAACGGGACTTTATGACGATAACGGCGAAATGAAAACCGTAACTCCCGGAACCGTGACATATACTCCCAACGGATGTGGTCACAGCATAAAAAATGTCGGCGACGGCATACTTAAATTTATAGCATTAATTATTAAGGAATGATTTTATGAAACGCAGTGCAGGCGTACTTATGCACATTTCATCGCTTTACGGCGATTATTCAATCGGAAGCTTCGGTGCTGAGGCTAAAGAATTTGTTGATTTTATTTCCTCTATGGGCTTTTCCTGGTGGCAGGTTTTGCCCTTTACCATGGTAGATGACTGCAATTCTCCTTATCAGTCCTATTCGGCGTTTGCGGGAAATCCTTATTTTATTGATTTGCCCACATTAAAGGAAAAAGGGCTTATCACCGAAGAGGAGCTTGCCGAAAGTCGCCAGAAAACGCCCTACGGTGCAGAGTTTGACAGGCTTCGTGACGAAAGACTTGATTTACTCTATAAAGCATCAAAGCGTGTGGGTGATGATGAAAAGCTGAAAGTTGAAGCCTTTGTGAAAGAAAAAACACAACTTTCTGACTTTGCGGAATTTATGACACTTAAAAAGGAAAACGGCGGAAAGCCGTGGAACGAATGGGAAAGCTTTGATCTTGACGAAGATATCCTTTTTATGTGGAAGTTCATCCAGTATGAGTTTTACACCGAATGGATGGAAATTAAAAGATATGCAAACGAAAAAGGCGTAAAAATAATAGGGGACATACCTATCTATGTTTCCTACGACAGCGCAGATGTATTTAAAAACAAGGATGAGTTTTTGCTGGACAAGGACAATATTCCGAAATCGGTCGCAGGTGTACCTCCCGACTATTTCTCGGAGGACGGTCAGCTTTGGGGAAATCCGTTGTACGACTGGAAGGCAATGAAAAATAATGGCTTTTCCTGGTGGATGAAGCGCCTTTCTTATATGACCGAGCTTTTTGACGGTGTGAGAATTGACCATTTCAGGGGGCTTTCATCCTATTACAGTATTCCCTTTGGTGCTGAAAATGCAAGAAACGGAAAGTGGGAAAAGGGCCCCGGCAAGGCGTTTATAAATGCGGCGAAGGAAGTTTGCGGCGATAAGCTTATTATAGCGGAGGACTTGGGCGACATAACGGAAGATGTTTATGAGCTTGTTTCCTACAGCGGCTTTCCCGGAATGAGAGTTTTCCAGTTCGGATTTTTAGATGAGGAGGACAATATACACCTTCCTCATAACTACGGGAAAAACACGGTTGCCTACACGGGAACTCACGATAACAACACCTTACTTGGCTATGTGTGGGAGATTTCCGATGATAAAAGAAAAAGCCTTTTAGACTATGTGGGCTATGAAAATCCCAATTGGGACGGGGTGTATGACAGTATTTTAAGAACGATGCTTCAAAGCCACTCTGACCTTGTTATTTTTCCCATACAGGACTTGCTGTGCTACGGGGCTGACACAAGGCTTAACACTCCCGGAAAGGCAGAGGGCAACTGGACCTACCGTGTGACAAAAGAACAGCTTATGGGAATTGACAGAGAAAAGTTTAAAAAATGGCTTGGCTTGTATAAGCGGAGTTGAGGGATAATATGTATGATTTTTTGATATGGATACAGGGTTTTGAAAACCCTTATCTTACAGGATTTTTCTCATTTGTTTCTGACCTTATTGCACCTATTCCCATGTCGGTTTTTGCAATTATAATATACTGGTGCATAAGTAAGAAAAAGGGAATAGGTCTTGCACTGTCGGTTATTTCGGCGGTTACGGTAAATACGGCATTAAAGCTTATTTTCCGTGTGCCAAGACCGTTTTTAGTGGATGACAAGATAGTTAAAATGGATGATACGGAAGGGTTTTCTTTCCCTTCCGGTCATTCCCAGCAGGCGGGAACCCTCGGAAGATTTGCCTATGGCGCTGTAAAGAAAAAAAGTTACGGCATACTTTTATGGGTACTTATAATACTTACAGTAGGAACGAGCCGTATGTATCTCGGTATGCATACGCCGTTGGATGTTTTGGTTGGGGCAACACTCGGTATTTTAATAACCGCAGCAGTACTTATTTTTGTTTCCTATACGGAAAAAATTAAAAAGCCTTATATGCTTCATTTAATAACGCTGGTAAGTGCTTTGGCAATGATTTTCTCCGGATTTGATAAAGACCTTCTTACAATGACGGCACTTTCCTTCGGTGCGGTTACAGGCTATATGGCGGACGTTAAATATATCTCCTATAAGGAGCCTTCGGGGGTAAAAAATAAAATCCTTGCAGGAATAATCGGTCTTCTGACCGTGGGTGCTATCAAAGGAATTTTTGAATTGATAGAAAGCGAAAGTCTTTTTATAAGATTTATTGACTACGGATTATTCGGTTTTGCCATCACAGCGGTGGCACCATACTTAATAAAAAAAGTGATTAAAGGAGAATAGAAATGGACGTAACAAAACACTACACCGAATCAAGAAAAAGAGCAGAAGAAATGCTCGCAAAAATGAATCTGACAGAAAAAATCGGTCAGATTTCTCAGTTCGGCACATCGATTTATACCAATGACGAACAGGTTTTTGAAGATCACTTTGCGGAAGGCAAGGTTGGCTCCTACCTTACAATAAAGGGTGCAGAGAAGACCAACAGAATTCAGGAGCTTCTTTTATCCATCACAAGACTTAAGATTCCGGCACTTTTTGCGGAAGACGTTATTCACGGTTACAGAACAACAGCACCCATCCCGCTTGCTCAGGCGGCAACATGGGAACCCGAGCTTACTAAAAAGAGCTGTGAGGTTGCAGCAAAAGAATGTTATGCAGCAGGTATTAAGTGGACATTCTCTCCCATGGTTGACATAGCACGCGACCCCAGATGGGGAAGAATTGCAGAAGGCTACGGAGAAGATACCTATCTTTGCTCCGACTTTGCAAGAGCGGCAGTACACGGCTATCAGGGCGATTACATAGGACAGAAGGATCACGTTCTTGCTTGTATGAAGCACTATGTTGCATACGGTGCTTGTGTTGGCGGAAGAGACTATGACAGCGTTGATATGTCAATGCAGACACTTTTTGACGTATATCTTCCTTCATTCAAGGCGGGTATTGATGCAGGTGCGGCAACAGTTATGGCGGCATTTAACGACGTAAACGGCGTTCCCTGCTCAGGTAATAAGTATCTCCTCCGTGATGTACTTCGTGATAAATTGGGATTCTCAGGCTTTGTTGTAAGCGATGCAAACTCCGTTATGGAATTAATTCCCCACGGCTATGCAAAGGACGGTAAGGATGCTGCCCGTCTTGCTTTCGGCGGCGGTGTTGATATGCTTATGGCAGGCGACCTTTATAATGACAATATCCCTGCTCTTATTGACGAAGGAAAAATCGATCCCAAGCTTGTGGACGATTCCGTTCTTACAATCCTTACACTTAAATATATGCTTGGTCTTTTTGAAGAGCCTTTCGTTGATCCCGAAGGAGAAAAATGCTTCTTTGCTCCCGAGCATTTGGAAGCTTCCCGAGAATGCGCTGAAAATGCAATAGTACTCCTTGAAAACAACGGTGTGCTTCCTCTTAAAAAGGGCAAAAAGGTTTCTCTCATAGGTCCTCTTGCATCTGACAAAGTAGCAGTTCTCGGAACATGGACATGTCTCTATGATGCGGAGAAAACCGTTACAATTGAAAACGGCATGAAAGAGATTTATGACGGAACCGTAACAGTTGCAAAGGGCTGTGGCTATGGCGACGAAGAGGATGAAGGCAACTGGAAGAAGGATATAAAGGATGCCGTTAAGGTTGCGAAAAAGTCCGATATCATTATTGCCTGTGTGGGTGAAAACCGTGATATGTCGGGCGAAGCAAGAAGCCGCTCTATGATTGATATTCCCGGACACCAGAAGGAATTAATCGAAGAACTTCTTGCAACAGGTAAGCCCGTTGTACTCCTTGTTGGTGCAGGCAGACCCTTAATTCTTTCAGAATATAAAGACAGAGCCGCTGCAATTGTATATATGTGGCACTTAGGAACCGAAACGGGACACGCTGTTGCAAATGTGCTTACAGGTAAGTTTAATCCGACCGGTCACCTTCCCGTAAGCTTCCCCAGAAGCACAGGACAGATTCCCGTATACTATAACTATCTTGCAACAGGTAAGCCTGCGTATAATAAGCGTCGCTTTGAGGCAAAGTATCAGGATGTTGAAATCGGTGCACTTTATCCCTTCGGATACGGTAAGAGCTATACTGAATTTACATATTCAAATCTTAAGCTTTCCTCTGATAAGATGGGTAAAGATGGGGAGATTTTAGTAAGCGTTGATGTTGAAAACGTCGGCGAATACGGCGGAAGCGACGTTGTTCAGCTTTACATAAGAGATCTTATAGGAAGCCGTGTAAGACCTGTTAAGGAACTTAAGGGTTATAAGAAGCTTTATCTTGAAAAGGGCGAAAAGCAGACTGTTACCATTACTCTTAAGGCGAAGGAACTTGCATTCACAAATGATAACATGGAAAAGGTAGTAGAAGAAGGCGAATTTAAGTTATTTATTGCTCATCACTCTAATGACAGTGAACTTTCAGAAACCTTCTTCGTTGAATAATCGTGAGAGGAGAAAACAAAATGTTCTTTGGAAGCTTCAGAGGGGGCATTCATCCGAACGACCATAAAGAGCAGACGAAAGACGTGGCGGTTGAAAAAATCAAGCCGGGCGAAATTCTTACATATCTTTTAAGTCAGGGCGGAAGAGGCTGCACTCCTTTGGTTCAAAAAGGAGACAGAGTATTAAAGGGACAGATGATAGCCGACAGCAACGAGTTTCTTTCTGCACCCATACATGCAAGTGTGTCGGGAACGGTCGAAAAAATTGAAAGTGTTATTACAACAAGAGGAGATAAGGCGGATGCCATTGTTGTGAGAAATGACTTTCATGAAGAGTCGGTGGAACTTCACCCCATACGTCCCGAAGGTTATGTAACAAAAGAGGAACTTATAAAGGAAGTCAGAAAAGCAGGTATTGTAGGCATGGGCGGTGCAGGTTTCCCCACCCATGTGAAACTTGCAACCGATAAGAAAATTGATACTGTAATTGTAAATGCATCTGAATGTGAACCTTATCTTACCAGCGACTACCGTGTGCTTATCGAAAGCCCCGAAGCAATGATTGACGGACTTGACCTTGTTATTCATGCTTACGGTGTTAAAAACGGTATTATCGCCATGGAGGACAATAAGAAGGATGTTGCACCTTCCATTAAGGGAAAACTGAAAAGCTCCATGAAATTAAAGGTGCTTAAAACAAAATATCCCCAGGGAAGTGAAAAACAGCTTATTTACGCTGTTACCGGAAGAATCGTTCCCGAAGGGGGACTTCCTGCAGATGTAGGCGTTTTGGTATTCAATGTGGATACTGTTGCGTCCATCAGCAGAGCGATAAGAATGGGACTTCCCATTACAAGAAGAAATGTTACCATTTCCGGTAAGGCAGTAAGAAAGCCCGGCAACTATTTTGTAAGAATAGGTATGAGCTTTGAAGAAATTTTCGAAGCTGCAGGCGGATTTGTTGAACAGCCTGCAAAGCTTATCACCGGCGGACCTATGATGGGTGCGGCTATATATTCACTTAATATCCCCTTTACAAAAACCAATTCAGGAATATTGGCTCTTACAGAAGCGGAACTCGGCACAAAGGATGTGGTTCCCTGTATAAGATGCGGAAAGTGCGTTGAGGCTTGTCCCATGGGACTTATG